>VBOF01000006.1 GCA_005877855.1 Nitrospirota bacterium
TCACCGCTGCGGTCGCCGGCCCGCGCATCCGGGTGGAGCTCCTTGGCCTTCTTGCGGAAGGCTTTCGTGACCGCCGTGTAGGAGCTGCCTTCCTCCAGGCCGAGGATCGCAAAGGCTTCTGCGGCATTGGACACTTCGCCCTGGGGGTCCGTCGAGCCACCCCACCCACCACCCCCTGTCGCCTGCCGAAAGAACTCGAAGAGGTTGGGCCGCCGCTTCCGGCGCCGCCTGGGCCGGCTGTACAACTCGGCTTCGAGCTCTTCGAACCGATCTTCGATGAACTCGATGCGCCGGTCCAGCCGTTCTAATTCCGAGATGCCCGACGCTTCGTCCAGTTCGCTCTCGATCAGCTCCGCCATCCGCAGGACTTCTTCCAGGTCGCTCTCCATCTTCAAGGAGAGGTCGGGTTGCACCTGCAAGAGCGCCTCGAAGGCATAGTCCACGTCTTTGGCGATGCGGGCCTGGAGTTCGGCGACGCGGGACTTCATCTCCTGAAGCGCTTTCGCCTGCGCGCGCTTGTTCTGAAAGGACGCCACGGGCGTATGTAACCAGAATCAGGCAGGAGGGTCAAGGAAGCCGATGGCCTTAAGGGAAGACTGTCATCTTTTCGACTGAGGGATTTTCCTCCCCTCTGTTCGGGTGTTTTCCGGGTTGTTTGTCGCCGCTACAACACCTATTGTCGCTGCTCCATTCCTGCGTTTGCGCTCGTTGACACGTAGAACGTTTCATGCTACGTACTGCGCTTCTTCTTGAAGGGAAGGCAGATAGGAGGATTTATGAAACGACGACTCACGAGACGAGAGCTCATCAAGTACGGAATGCTGGGGCTCGGGTCCATTACGCTAGGAAGCGGCGCCTACCGGTTGCTCTCGCAGGGAGCGAGCAGCGCCCGAGCGGATGAGGACCTGCCTCGCACGCCCATCAAGTTCACGCCCTTCACGCAGGCGCTACCTGTTCCTCCGCCCAAACAGGGTGTCACTACTCCGTTTACCGATGGTCGCCACTGTGTACTGCCATCGGTCTCCGGGCTCACGGCTCCGAAATTCTATACGGTCCAGCTTCGGCCGGTGACGCAGGAACTGATTCCGGGCTTTCCCCAGACCGTGGTGTGGGGATATGACGGCATGTATCCAGGTCCAACCTTCCGGGTGAATCACAACGAGCCCGCCATTGTCCGCTTCACGAACAACATCACAGGGGTCAACACGATTGTCCATAATCACGGCGGGCACACCTCATCGGAATCGGACGGCTCCGATAGTGTGTTCCCTTCGCAAGTCACAGGACCGGGCCAGTCCAAGGACTTCTGCTACGGCAACATTGCGCCTATCAACCCAGCCACGCACAATCAGGAGACTTCAGACTTCGCCTCGACCCAGTGGTATCACGACCACATGATGGACATCACCGGCCGCGGGGTCTACATGGGCCTGGCGGGGTTTTATCTGCTGAAGGACGAGCTGGAAGCGGGGTTGATCGCCAATCACACGCTGCCGGCGGACGCCTATGATATCCCGCTGGTCTTTCAGGACCGGGTCTTTGATGCCAACGCCCAACTCGTCTACAATCCAGGAGCCAATGAATTCGGTGGGTGGCTCGGCGATGTCTTCCTAATGAATGGAAAGGCGCAGCCGTTCTTCCATGTGGAGCCGCGAAAATACCGCTTCCGGCTGCTGAATGGCAGCAATGCCCGCTGGTATGAGCTGACGCTCAGCAACGGTCAGTCAATGCTCCAGATCGGAAAGGATAGCTGGCTACTACCGTTTGGGGTCAATCGAAGCAGCATCCGGTTTGGGCTCGCCGAGCGCGCGGACGTGATCATCGACTTCAGCAAGTTTCCCGTATCGCCGAACAGCGTCGTGTACCTCAACAACATCTTGCAGCAGAACGACGGCAGGGGACCGGGCGGCACCTCGAGACCGGGGACCTCGCTCCTGAAGTTCATCGTCGATCTCCCGCTAAACACGAACGTGCCCGATGCGACCATCACCGCCAACGCCGCGGGCGATCAGACCGTGACCTTGCGACCCAACATCGCAATCAGCCCAACTGAAATCGTCCGGACCAGGAATTTTGAGTTTGATGACAAGGACGGCTGGTCGATCAACGAACGTCGCTTTGATCCCAACCGGAATGACGCGACCCCGCAGAGCAATACCGCCGAGCGCTGGGTCCTCGAGAATGACGGCGGCGATTGGCAGCACCCGATCCACATCCATCTCGAGGCGCATCAGGTCCAGAAGATCAACGGACGGACGCCGCCGGTCTACCAGTCCTTCAAGAGCGACACGACCCAGCTCGGCCCGGATGGGACGGCGGAGGTGTTCATCAAGTTCCGCACGTTCGCGCCCGGTCGCTGGGTGTTCCACTGCCACAATCTCGAGCACGAGGACAATGCCATGATGGCGGCCTTTCAAGTCATACCGTGATGGCTGTCTAGGAGGTGATATAGCTACGACTAGCAGGGGTCAGAGGGCCTTGGAGCGGACGCGGAAATCGACGTTGTCGCGCACCCACTTCCACAGCTTCGCCTGACGCGCGAGATCCACACCGCCTTCGAGCTGCCCACGCCAACCCTTCATCACCTCCGCCTCGACCGTCCACAGCCGCACCCGGTCATGGACCACGAAGTTGCGCCAGTACTCTCCCACCTTGGGACTGGCATAGGTGAGGCGGAGCGTCACGTTCTTCGAGAGATATTCGATGGGGCTGAGGTCGATGTGCCGGTATAGCTCCCGCGTGCCAGGCGTTGCGCCTGGGACATCGGGGACGCCGTCGCTCACGACGAAGACCGTGATGGGGGCAAGGAGCAGGTTCCGTTCCTTTGCGATGCGCGCGACTTTGTGGAAGAAGGCGTTAAAGTCGCTGTACGTGTCCTTTGTCGGGAACCACTCCCGCAGGCTCGCCTCGATCTGTGCGAGGTCCTTCCCGTTAAAGTCGTGGATCGGGTGAAAGGTCTTCGGGTCGTCCTCGCCCTTTCCCCCAATCGCCGCCACGAACAGATCTCGCGGTTTTTCCAGGCCTCCCAGCCCCTTGAGGTGACCATAGAGGTAATGCGCCAGAAACGCGACTGCGTCGTCGTAGTCCCGCTTGAACGAGCCGCTCACATCAAGGCCCACGAACATGGCCTGCCGGGGTTTCAGCTCATCGGATTCGCTCGCCTCGCTGGACGGGAAGGTGCACTCGGCGATGAAGATTGCAAAGAGCGCGACGCTGAACAGGCGGACGAAGAACAGGCGACCGAAGGCTGCCGAGACAGTCCTGATCATCGTTCCACCTCTCTGGCCGTTGCATGCCCCGCCTGGGATTGCGGGCGAAGCTCGACGTGCGGGCGCAACCGGGCGAGAATCTCCTTCGTCTCCATCACGTCCTTAAGGCCTTTGAACGGCAGGCTAAAGACCGGTCGCGAGGTTACCAGGATCATGCCGAAATTCAGCGCTGCGGCCAGCAGGTGGAGGACAGGGAGCGCGAGGTATTCGAGGAACTCTTCGCTGCGCTCATGGAGCCAGGCAATCTCGCGCTTGAAATCTTCGAGCGCAGCACGCCACCAGGGGGGCTCCTCTGGTGTAGCCGCCATCCTCGCGGCTCCTTCCTGCTCGGCAAGGGGCTGTCGCGAAATGAAGGCGAGCAGCGGGGGCGCACCGTACCGTCCGAACAGAAACCAGTTCATGCCGCGAACGCCGATCCACCCGAACGTGGCCAACGATAGCGTGAATATGAGTCCAGGCTTGTATCCGGTCTGCTGCGCAAGCCAGGGCGTGATCGCGTCCACCAGCTCGCGGTACAAGAAGAGCACTTCAAACAGCATCACAAACACTTCCACCAGGATCATTTGAACGAGGAACCTGTACTCCCGCTTAGTGTAGCTTTCCGCCAGCGTATGAACACAGGCAAAGCTGCCCATGATCAATGCGAACAGGAAGAGATACAGGAAGACCCAGGTGAGCTTCGGAGCCCGGTCCGCACCCGCCAGGTCCATCATCACCTCCGACACCGTGGGGAACAGGGTAAAGGTGAAGATCAAGGCCTCCAGGAGGCACCAGATGATCAGCATGATGAAAGCGATCCAGGGCACACCCGGCGTGAAATAACTCTTCGTCATCCTCCCCGTCATCGTGAATGGCATCATCACGATCTGGCGGACGGCCTCGGCGAGCAGTTTTACCGCCAGGCGGACCAACATGAATAGCCAGCCCACGGTGACGCCCGAAAGTCGGACCAGCCCGACCCAATACATCCAGACCATGCGCGCGCCATCCCACCAGGCCAGCAACATCGTGGATGAGACGCTCAGCCGGCCCGACCGGAACGGAAGCGTATAGAGCAAGAGCTGGGTGCACCAGACCCCGCTCAGCCAGAGAAGGAGCGGGAGCAGCAGAAAGAGGGCCTTCGCCGCGGCAGTCCACCCGGAGTCGGACTCCGTGAAGAACTCAAAGAGCACGTCCTGCATCCCAGGGATCCAGCTCACCATGGAGGAAAGGAGGTCAAACAGGTCCTTCATTGTCTCCTGGACGGTCTCGAATGTCTTTGCCAACATCTAAGCCTCCTAGGTTTCAGCACGGAACCGGATCCTTCTCGAATAAGGAAACCCCAACAAGCAGGCCCCATGCCACGTGTGGCCAGAACGAAATCAATAGGTTATGACTCTTGAGGCGTCCAAAATTGGACAGATTGCGGCAATAGCGTCTACTCCGGCTTCCACCCTAGGCTAGAACGCAGCCAGTCCTTTCTCAGCCTACAGGACGTCGCGGATGGCGCCGGGATCGATGCGGGTGATGGATTCTTGGGTCAGTCGGATGATGAGCCCCTGCGAGAGCCCCACGTCCATGACGACCCGGTACATGAGCGGGCGACCCGGTCCCACTGGGAACACTACCAGGTCGTACACCACCTCTCCCGCCACATTCCCGGCTTCGGCAGCCGTCACGGTCGCTTTGATGGAGGTCAGGTCCACCTCGGTCTTGGCCACGTCAAGTTTGTCGAACCGCCGGAAGGCGTCGACGAGGTCGCGCTGGGCCACGATGCTGCGCGCGGCGAGATCCTTCGCCGTCCGGACCTGCAACGCCTGCCTCAGCCGCTCGTGTAGGAGGCCGAGCGCCTCTTCATACCGCTCCTTCTGTAATGCGCCGTAGTACCGGAAGAACACGGCGGCGAGCGCGCTGTCCGGAGCCTCGGGAGGCGCCGCTTCGACACGAGGCATGACCGATAGGATCATCAGGGTTGCGATGAGCAGAGCATGCAGGAACCGTCTCATGAGTTGCGATCCTTCTCGTGCAGTTGCGCCTTGAGCCGGCCGATCAACAGCCAACGGTAGATCCGGACAGAAATCGGGATCACGATGACCAGCCCGATGGTCAGGTACATGAAGAACTCTTCCGGAGAGATACCGTACACAGCGCGGCTCCTCCACCATTGTCTTCTATTCTATCAGAGATCCGCCGACTTATAGATCACGGGGTCTGGCACCTGGGCTTCGGCGAAGCCCTTGCGGCGCAGCCGGCAACTGTCGCAGCGGCCACACGCGCGCCCCTGCTCATCCGGATCATAGCAACTATGGGTCAGGTGGAGCGGCGCCTTGAGGGCTAGGCCCCGCCGGATGATCTCCGCCTTGGTCATGCGGAGCAAGGGCGCCTCCACGCGGATCGTCTTGCCCTCCACGCCGACTTTCGTCCCCAGCTTGGCCAGTGCCTCGAACGCGCGCAGGAACTCCGGACGGCAATCGGGATAGCCGCTGTAGTCCAGCACATTTGCCCCGAAATAGATCGCCTCGGCCTGTACCACTTCCGCCCATCCCAGCGCCAGCGCCAGCAACAGCGTGTTGCGGGCCGGGACGTAGGTCGGTGGGATGCCCGAGCCGATCTCCTTGTTCGGACGGTCCTTGGGAACCGGCACGGCAGCGGTCAGCGCCGAGCCGCCGATCGCCTGGAGATTGACCTCCACCACTAGGTGGCGCCTTGCACCGAGAGCCGCAGCGATCTCGGGGACCCGCTTCAGTTCCACCACATGCCGCTGGCCGTAATTGACGCTCAATAGGTAAAGCTCGTGACCGACAGCTTTGGCCTCGGCGGCCGTGACCGTGGAGTCCAAGCCCCCGCTGCACAGCACCACGGCTCGTTTAGCGGGGGAACTCACCGAGCTTGACCTCCACTTGGCTTCGCTTGAACTCGCCTTGCCGGTTCGGGCGGAGAACTTCCAGCTTCATCCGGTCGCCGGGCTGGTGCTTGCGGATCAGCCGGCGCAGGTCCTCCGAGTCCCTGATCGCCTGGCCGTCCGCGGCCGTCACGACATCCCCGCCGATGACTATGATTGCGTTGCCGATGATCACCTGCCGCGTTCCTCCTTGTAGCCCCGCCCTGGCGGCCGGGCTCCCCCCCGCGACCTGGACCACCAAGGCGCCGCGCTCTACGGGAAGCTCCAGGGCGCGGGCCACGACCGGCATCAGCGTCTGCGTCTCGGCGCCCAGATACGCATACACAACGTAGCCGCGGGCGAGGATATCCGCCATCACCCGCTTCGCGGTGTTGATCGGGATGGCAAACCCGATGCCGATGTTCCCTCCCGACGGGGTGAAGATCGCGGTGTTGATGCCGATCACGCGGCCTTCGGAGTCCAGCAGCGGGCCGCCCGAGTTGCCTGGATTGATGGCGGCATCGGTCTGGATGACGTCTTCGATCTCCGTCGCGCCGGTCTTCACGACCTTGCGTAGCGAGCTGATGATGCCGGCCGAGAGGCTGTGCTCGAGCCCGAAGGGATTACCAATAGCCAAGACTTTTTGTCCGACCTGCAGCGCGGAGGAATCGCCCAGCGGCAGGACGGTCAACGCTTCGGGCGGGGCCTTGACCTGGAGGACGGCAAGATCGGTCTGCGGATCAGCGCCAACCAGCTTCGCGGTCCATTTGCTTCCGTCGGCGAGGCTCACCTCAAGCCGCTGGGCCCCTTGCACGACGTGGTGGTTGGTCAGGATGTGTCCGCGGGAATCGAGGATGAACCCGGACCCCGACGAATCGGTGGGGATCGGATTGAAGAAGAAATCGTAGGCGAGGGCCCGGTTGGTGATGTTGACGACGCCGGCGTTCAGCCGGCGGTAGATCGCGACATTGCTCTCCTCGTCGCTAGTGAGGGCCCAGGCCCAAGATGCCGCCACCCAGGCCGCGGCAATCGCGAGGAGCAGGGATCGCATGCCGTTACAACTCTTGTTCCTCCTCCATCTCGATCTTCTCGAGCATCTCCTGCTTCTCCTGGCACGTGACGCAACGCCGGGCGAACGGGACCGCGCGCAGCCGCTTTTCGGTGATCTCCGCCCCACAATCCGCACAGCGCCCGTACGTCCCTTCTTCGAGCTTCACCAGCGCCTCGTCGATCTGCTGCCGCATCTTGTTTCGCAGCTCCATGATGGAGATGTCCCGGACCCGTTCCGTGTCAAGCAGCGCCTGGTCCCCCACGTCGGGGGCCGAGTCGACCCGTCGCTGGATCTCGTCGGACATCCGGTGACCGATGAGCCCATCGATCTCCTTCATCACCTCCTGGCGGCGCTCCAGCAGCATCTTGCGGAGCACCTCGGTGCGCGGATTCGAATTTGTGGTCTTCGTCGTCGAAGGCGACACTTCCGCCTTGGACGAGGGCGCTTTGGCCTTCGCTTTGGCCTTCGCCTTCACCACCGTCTTCGCCGTCGCCTTCGCTGCGGCTTTCACTGCTTGGCGCGGCTTGGACTTCGCGGTCATGCGCGGTGCCCTCCTCCCTGAATCAGACTCATGGCTTTCTCCAACATCTCGCGCTCGTTCTTGTACGTCAGCATCCGGAGCGCGTCCTCGAGCGGAAACCAGCGCACTTCCTCCACTTCGTCATCATGGTCGGCCGTATCCCCACCGAGCCATTCCATCAGAAACAGGTGCACCGTCTTGACGATACGGCTGCGATCGGCCTTGGAGTAGAACTCATAGGTGATCTCCCCCAGCTTCCGGAGCACCTTGGCGTCGAGCCCCGTCTCCTCGCGAACCTCCCGGACGGCCGTTTGTTCGAGATCTTCCCCCTTTTCAACCCAGCCCTTCGGCAAGGCCCACGCGTCTCCGTCTGCACGGGCCACGCGGATCAAGGCCACCTCGTAGCCTGCTCCGGCCGGTCGAAAGACGACGCCCCCCGACGAGATACGGTGGATGACCATGGCCCTCAGTACTGGATCAGGGCCTGGACCTCGCAGCCATCGAGTTGTTCGCGCCCTTTGAGCAAGGACAACTCCACCAGAAAGGCCAGTCCTACAATCTCCCCGCCGAGTTGGCGAACCAGATTGACCGTCGCAGCGGCTGTCCCGCCAGTCGCGAGCAGGTCGTCCACGATGAGCACCCGCTCGCCCATAGCGATCGCGTCCCGGTGCACCGCCAGCGAGTTGGAACCGTACTCCAGATTATACTTGACCTCGAAGATGTCGGCCGGCAGCTTGCCGGGTCTCCGGACCGGCACGAAGCCGGCGTTGAGCTGATGCGCCAGCGGAGCGGCCAGGATAAACCCGCGCGACTCGATGCCGACGACCTTGGCCACGTTGCGGTTCCGGTACAGCGCAGTGAGGTCTCCGATGACGCTGCGGAACGCTACGTGGTCCTTGAGCAGCGTCGTGATGTCATAGAACAGGATCCCGGGTTTGGGGAAATCCGGAACCTCACGAATGAGCTTTTTGTAATTCATGTGGGGGGTGAGTATAGGGGCACTGAGGAACGTGTGTCAATTCAGAAGATGGTGAAGCCTTGCGCACTCCCGGTCGGCGTTTTCCATGTCACCGACACATCGGTCACCTCCGCAAGCGACGGCCCCCGGCGAAGCCGCGCCAGCAGTTCCTCGACCTTCGCGCGTGGACCTTCGACCTCGACCTGCACTCGTCCATCATAGAGATTGCGCACCCAGCCGGACAGACCCAGTTCCTTCGCGGCCCGTTGCGTGAACGCCCGATACCCAACGCCCTGGACATCGCCGGAGACAACGACCTCTGCGGCGACGAGTTCTCGAGGTTGGGGCAAAGAAGCCACGGGAAGCCAGGTGCTCGTTAAACGGTGGCGACGTTGAATTTGGTCGGGGCGAGAGGATTTGAACCTCCGACACCTGCGTCCCGAACGCAGTGCGCTACCAGGCTGCGCTACGCCCCGATTCAGGGAGTGAACGGCATGCCGAACGCCTCAGCCACCGCACGGTACTTTATCCGGCCGTCGGCGAGGTTGAGGCCTTTCGCGAGTGCCGGATCGGTCCGGACCGCCTGCTCCGGTCCCAGTTCGGCTAAGCGGAGAATAAAGGGAAGCGACGCGTTGGTCAAGGCCAAAGTTGACGTGTGCGGGACAATCCCCGGAATGTTCGGCACGGCATAATGCAGCACGCCGTCCACGACGTACACCGGGTCTGAGTGGGACGTGGGACTGGTCGTCTCCACGCACCCGCCTTGGTCCACCGCCACGTCCACGATGACCGCGCCCTTCTTCATCCTGCCGACGGTCCCGCGGCTGACCAGGAGGGGAGTCCGGCCGCCCGGCACCATGACGGCGCCGATGACCAGATCGGCCTCCAGGACGGCCTGCTCGATCCATTCAGGATGAGGAGCCATAGTCGTGATACGTCCCTGGTACAGAGCGTCCAACGCTTCCAGCCGTTCTCGACTGAGATTGAAAACAATCACCTGGGCCCCCAGTCCTACCGCCATCTGGGTCGCATGCGTCCCGACGACACCGGCGCCGAGGATCACCACCTTGCCTGGAGCCACGCCGGGCACTCCGCCCAGCAGGACGCCGCGGCCTCCCTGCGTCCGCTCCAGGTAGTGCGCTCCAATCTGCACCGACAGCCGCCCGGCGACTTCGCTCATCGGCCGGAGGATCGGGAGGCCTCCGTCCGAGCGTTCCACGGTTTCGTAAGCGATGGCGAACACCCGCCGATCCAGCAGGGCTTCGGTCAAGGGCCTGTTGGCCGCGAGATGGAGATAGGTGAAGAGGGCCTGGCTTTTCCGGAAGAGCGGATACTCCGCGGGAAGCGGCTCCTTGACCTTGACGATCAGGTCCGCTCGCTCGAAGAGGGCGACTTTGTTGGAGACCACCTCGGCGCCGGCCGCCCGGTAGGCCGGATCGTCAAGCCCGCTCCCCGCGCCGGCTCCGGCCTCCACCAGCACCCGGTGGCCGGCCTTCACCAGTGCGCGTGTGCCGTCAGGTGTCAGCCCGACTCGGAATTCGTGGTCCTTGATCTCTTTGGGAACGCCGATGATCATGGCTTGCCCGAAGACCCGCTGGCGCCGCCAGTCCCGGCAGGCTGGCATTTCGATAACCGCTTCCCGTCGACCGCTCCCCTTGACCCGTCCGAACTCCGAAAGGTTCCCTCGAGTCGCCGATCATCATTCAACAGCATGCTGTCTTCCTGGTACCCTCCCTGGTAGTCCCACCGGAAATAGACGGCGTCGCCGTACACTCGGATCTCGCTTGGCGACGGTCCGTCCACGCCGGCCATCTGTGGCGATGGGAGGACGATTTGCGTTTTCGCTTCCCGGTGCCCCCGGGTGTGGGAATGCACGGTCCACTCCCACACGCCGCACAGCCGTGCATAGCCGGCTTCCAGCCGCTTGGCCTCGGCCACCGGGTCCACCTCCAGGGCCTGCGCCGCGGGCAGGACTAGCATCAGGTTGATCACGAGCGAAAGGACATGATGTCGTTCAGTCATATTCCTATTTTCCCCGATCACCAGTGAAAGCACAATATGGACAGCGTTTTACGCTTTGAGGTATCATCGTTTCACCTTGGGAGGGTTAACGATGACGGAAGCCAACGCGACGGCCGCGCCTGCCGGCAAGTGCGACGGCTGCGGAGCGACAGACGTTCCGCTCATGAAAATCTCGCTGGGCCGCGACTTCTTCGGGCGCGTCTACGACCGGCTCTCGCCGAGCGCCGATCTGAGTCCGAAGTGGTATTGCGACCGCTGCTCCGTCGAGAAAAACCTCCAGCGCGACTTCCGCGACATCAAGGGCGAGTTCGAGAAATTGACCAAGGGCGCTGCCTCGGCGCTGGGCCAGGCCGACCAGTTCCAGCGGGCCAAGCTCCGGCTCAAGGAGATCGCCGCCCTGCTCGCCGCCGATGCGCTCAAGCCGAGCCTCTTGAAACCCGAGGAGGTCGTGGCCCTCGCGCGGGCCGTCGAGTCCCACCGCGCCGGCGCCTCTGCTTGAGATGGCCTCGTTCAAGCGCCACATCTTCATGTGCATCAATCAGCGTCCGAAGGGTGACCCCCGCGGGTGCTGCGCGGACAGCGGATCGGTCAGGCTGCAGGAGTTCATGAAGAAGGAGGTGGACCGGCTGGGGCTCAAAGGGATCGTTCGGGCGAACAAGGCCGGTTGTCTGGATCACTGCGAGTACGGGCCCAGCATCGTCGTGTACCCCGAAGGCGTCTGGTACTGGGCCGGCACCGAGGCGGACGTGACCGAGATCATGGAGAAGCACATCGTCGGAGGGCAGATCGTCGAGCGGCTCCTGATGCCAGGCCATGAGCCGCCAAAGAAGCAACTCAAGCCGTTGAAACTGTGACCACGCCGGCCAAGGACATCTTCGAGCTTTTCTCGCGGGCCCTGTTTGAAGGAGTCAAACCCATGATGCTCAAGAGAGATCACCTGGTCCGTCACCCCGACCGGTGCACCCACAATGCAGTCTGCATCCCGGTGTGCCCGACGGGGGCCTGGCTCTCCACGCCGCCTTACAAGTTCGATTCCTCCCGCTGCATCGAGACCTGCCGGCTTTGCCTGGATGCCTGCCCGTCGCAGGCCATCTACGCCGTCTTCCGCAAAGGCGAGAAAATCCTCGAGCCACAGAAGACGCCAGAGAAATAAGGGGACAGGCAACTTTTCCAAGTACCCTGCCGGGTGTCCACACAAGTTGAAGTGATGGAAAAGTGGCCTGTCTCCCTGTTCAGCAGGCGACGCGTTTGCGGATGTGCCCGTAATAGGTGGTAAGCGCACGCTCGCAGGCTAGCGTCCCGCCCGTCAGCGCCATGATCCGATAGACCTCCCCTCGGGTCATCTTGAGCGTGACCTCCGGATCGAGCAGCGACGGAGAGCCGCTCAGACGCTGCAGGGTCTTCACAGCGAACAGAATCGGCCAGGAGCAGGCCAGCCGCAGGCGCACTTCCCGGCTTGGGATGGCCATCGTGTAGAGCCAGCCTTGATCGAGGTGCTCCAGGGCTATGCGAAGGAGCCTTGTGAGCACCGGCCGGAACTTCGGCAACGTAGCCGGGTCCAGCAGGTCAGCCGGTCTCAGGCCCGCCGGCTCCAGCACGGCTGTGGGGATGTAGCAGCGGCCGCGCCGCAGGTCCGAGGCAAGGTCCCGCAGGACGTTCGTCAGTTGCAACCCCTTGCCGAAACGGACGCCGACGGTCGCCATCGCCTCCACGTCCCACGGTCGCAGGGCCTTCCGATGGGCGCACATCAGCCTGGTCCAGAACTCGCCGACGCAGCCGGCCGCATCGTAGGTGTACTGGTCCAAGTCATCGAGCGTAGTCAGGGCGACAAGCCCCTGACCCCCTCCCGGTGAAATGGTATGGCCGGGAAAGCGCGTCAGGTCCTTCTGCATACCGTGGGCCAAGGTCCCCACAACCTGACTGATCAGCGCCTGGTCGGGCGGCGCGAAGCTATGGAAAAGATGCCCGCATTCCATCAGGTGGGTCAGCAGGGTCCGCTCTCCCGGTCGAGTCTGTAAGCCCCTCCGCGGATCGTCCAGATGGACCAGCAGGTCCGCCTGCACCTCCCTGAGCACGTCCTCCCGCCGGATCGGGTCCATCACCCATTCCCGAAATCGGGTCAGATACTGGAGCCGCAGTGGACGCTCGATGAGATCGGTGTCCGCGATGGTATCGGCGCCGCGGGCCAGCAGGTAGGCTACCCCGACCTGGGCCCGGACGTCGCTGGGAAGCACGGCCAAGGTGAGGTAGAAGGAGCGGGCAACCGAGCGGAGGACCGTGCGCAGGAGGGTATCAGGGGAAGCCCTCGTAACCATTGAAAAGACTAGTACACTTTCCGACCCCAGGGGTCAAGATGAAGCAGAAAGGGGCCTTGACAGTCTCCCCTGCGATGGTAATATTCAGAACACACATCATCGTGCGGCGCGGGAGTGTCGAAGCGGCCCCCGGAACCCGCACCCCGGAGGAGGAAAAAACCCAAATGCTGAAAAAGATGAAGGGGATCGGATTACTACTGATCACCAATTTCCTGATCATGATCACGCTGGGCGTCGCGTACGTGGTCCTGGCGAACTTCGTGCTCCCAGCGTTCGGCATCGACATCCGCGGGTCGGTGGATGCAACCATCCTGCTCTACGCAGGGGTCCTCGGCTTTGGAGGGGCCTTCATCTCGCTAGCTTTTTCCAAGCAATTCGCGCGGGCGATGCTGGATTGCTACCAGCTCACCGAGCCCCGGACTCGCGCCGAAGAGGTCGTGTTCCAGACCGTGCGCGAGCTGGCCCAGCGGCTCCACGTCCAGATGCCGGAGGTCTGGGTCTACGACGCGCCCGATCCGAACGCCTTCGCCACCGGGCCGACCAAGAACAACGCGATGGTCGCCGTAT
>VBOF01000007.1 GCA_005877855.1 Nitrospirota bacterium
AAATCAGGTAAACCCCCCTAAAAGAACAGGGTACATTCCCTAATCACAAAGGGGGAAAACCATGATTAGGTGGCCTCTGCTGGGAAGCGGTCGAAACGCGCGCGAACAAACAGGTACAACCAATGGTTCCGCCACAGCCTAAGGATGCCTTCCATGCCTCGCGTCGCTTGCATGAAATTACCTTGACAAGCCTTTGGCCATGCTGGCTTAATCCTTTTATTCTTTTACGGGGAAATTCCAGTTTCCCAGGAATGAAAGGTTGGTTAGGGAGGCGAGTCCGGGACGCATAAGCCACTTGTGATGGAGGCGCACCTATATCGATAGATCAGAGGAGCCTTCTTAAGGCAGGAGGTATAGTATGCATGAAGTGAAAAACTTGAAAAGCCCTTTGGCGCCGTCGCAGGTGACCGGCGAATCAACGGCCACGAACCTGCGCGAGCTGGTGGCCCACTTGCGGGAGAACCGGACTCAACTACGCCAGGAGTGGGCGCAACGCATCACTGAAGCCAAGTTGCTCACGGCGATGAGCGCAGACGAGATCTTCACCGAGGCCACGGCCGTCTATGATCAGTATGTCGAGGCCTTGGAGACCGGGACCTTCGAGGCCCTTCAAGCTTACGCCCGCAACCTGTCCGAACGTATTATTCCGCGGGGGGTGGAAACTCATGAGGTCATCGGCATCGTGCTGCTCCTGCGCGACGTGCTGGCCCGCTCGCTGTTCGCCAAATACCAAGGCGATTTCGGGAAGCTCAACCGCATCCTTGATGCCTATGAGCCGGCCGCCAACCGTATCGCCAACACGGTGTCGGTCGGCTTTGTCCAGGAACGTGAACGGATCATCCGCGAGCAGCAAGAGGCCATCCGTGAACTCTCGACCCCTGTCCTTCAGGTCCGCGAGCGGCTGCTGATCCTGCCGATCATCGGGGTGATTGATCCGCAACGTGCGCGCCAATTAACCGAGCAGTTGCTCCGGGGCATCCGGACCAACCGCGCCAAGGTGGTGGTGATCGACATCACTGGCGTCGCGGCCATGGACTCCCAGATTGCCAACCATCTTGTCCAGACCGTCGAGGCGTCCAGGTTGCTGGGCGCGACGGTCATCGTGACCGGGCTGTCTCCGGAAATCGCCCAGACGCTCGTGAACATTGGTGTGGATTTGGGCAAGATGAACACGGTCGGGGACCTGCAGGGCGGAATCGAGGGGGCCGAGCGGCTCTTGGGCTACAAAGTGATCCCGATCGGAGACAACCAGCAAAATGCTTAGGACACTTCTACCGAGGTAAAAGCCATGGCCGTTCCGATCCTTAAACAAGGGCCATTCCTGATCGCCTCGATCCAGTCCGCATTGACGGATACTGACCTCGTCCAGCTCCGAGACGCCTTGGTCGGGCAAGTCGGGTCGTACCGTTCCCGCGGGGTGATCGTGGACGTGACCGCTCTCGACGTGCTCGATTCATTCGCTTCCCGGACCCTGCGGGATCTCGCGCACATGGTCCGCTTACGCGGCGCGGAGACCGTAATTGTCGGCATTCAGCCCGAGGTCGCGTTCACGATGGTGCGGCTCGGGTTGACCCTGGAAGGCGTGGCCACGGCGTTGGACCTGGAAGAGGGTCTCTTCTATCTCGACCAGAAACTCAGATCGACCCAGCAAGAAGGCTAGCTTTTGTCGTGGATGAAGTGTCGGTGCGGATCAGTTCGGATCTCGACCTTGTGCGGGCGCGCGAGCAGGGTCGCGTCTTGGCGGGGCAGCTAGGTTTCACACAAAGTGACTTGACGCTCGTTGCTACCGCCATTTCCGAGCTGGCGCGGAACATCGTCCGCTATGCCCGTCGCGGGGAAATCGTCTTGCGACAGGCCGAGGACGGCGGCGTTCCTGGGATCGTCATCATCGCGCGGGATGAAGGGCCGGGAATCCCCGACGTGAATCGAGCCATGGAGCCGGGCTATTCTACCGCTGGCGGTCTCGGGTTGGGGTTGCCGGGCGTTCGGCGGATCATGGACAAGTTTGAAATCGTCTCCGAGGTCAACCGCGGGACTGTCGTCACGGTCACGAAATGGAAACGCTAAACAAGCTCATCGTTGAATGGGGGGTCGCCTCGCAGACGCTGGCGGGCGAGGTCCAATCCGGGGACAAGCATCTGGTCAAGGTCTTTCCTCATGGCGTGTTATTGGCGGCCCTGGATGGTCTGGGCCATGGAGAGGAGGCTGCGGCTGCGGCGAATATGGCGGTCAGGGTCCTGCAGTCCTCAGAAAATGAGTCCGTCATTTCGATGCTCAAGCGCTGTCACGAACAGTTGCGCTCCACACGTGGTGTCGTGATGAGCTTGGCAGCCTTCAATGCGGTGGAAGAGACCATGACCTGGATTGGCGTTGGCAATGTTGAGGGAATCCTGCTGCAGGCCGACCCCGCCGCCAATCCGGGATACGAGTACCTGACTTTGCGAAGCGGCGTGGTCGGCACCCGTCTTCCGCTGTTACATGCGGCTATCGTCCCCGTCAAGCGGGGCGACACTTTGATTTTCGCCACCGACGGCATCCGCCCTGAATTTGCGCAGCGCCGCGCCCTGGGTGCCGGGCCCCAACAGATCGCTGACAGGATCCTTGCCCAGTACGCCAAAGGGACAGACGACGCGCTCGTCCTAGTGGCGCGCTATGTGGGAGAGGCGTCATGAACGACCCCCTGCGCGACTTGAGGGACCAATATACACGGACCCTGCAAGATTACCTGGCGGAGGCGGGGGAAGCGAACCTGAATCGTGCCTATGAGTTGGGGCGCCGAGCCCTCGCCGAAGGCCTCGGCGTCTTGGAAATAGTCTCGCTGCACCACCAGGCGCTGGCGACGGTCGTAGGCAGCGTCCTGGCGCTGGAAGAAATGAGGACCATCAGCAAGTCGGCTGAGAATTTCTTTGCGGAAGCGCTGTCGCCATTTGAGATGGCCCACCGAGGCTTTCAGGAAGCCAATACGGCGCTCCGCCAATCCGAAGAGCGGTATCGCAGTCTAGTCGAGAACGCGAAGGATGTCATCTTCACCCTGTCGCTGGCCGGCACGATTACCTCGTCGAACCCGTGTTTTGAAACGATCACAGGCTGGCCGCTCGGCGACTGGCTGGGCAAGCCCTTTCTGCCCATTGTGCATCCCGATGACCTGCCCGGCTCGCTGGAGCTCTTTCAGCGCGTCTTGCGGGGTGAGACTCTGCCGATTTTTGACCTACGCGTCCGGAGGAAGTCGGGGGAGTACATCCATGGGGAGTTCACCATGACCCCTCTCATCAAAGACGAACAAGTGGTGGGCGTGCTGGGGATTGGCCGCGACATCACTGAACGCAAGCGCGCCCAAGAGGCGCTGCGTCGGCTGAACGAGACCCTGGAGGAGGAAGCGAAACGGATCGCCCACGCGCTCCACGATGAAGCGGGGCAACTGCTCGCGTCCGTGCATATCGCCCTGGAGGGGATCTTCCGGGATCTGCCTCCCTCGGCGGGCCACAGGCTTAGGGAAGTCAAGGCATTCTTGGATCAAATCGAGGTTCACCTGCGCCAACTCTCCCACGAGCTGCGCCCCACGATTCTGGACGACCTCGGGCTTCTCCCAGCTCTCGAATTTCTCGCTGATGGCGTGTCCAAGCGCGCGAAACTTCAGGTGACTGTGGGAGGCACGACGATCGGGCGCCTTCCTGCCACTATCGAGATGGCCATCTATCGCATCGTGCAGGAGGCCCTGAATAATGCCACCAGGCACGCGCAGGCCAACTGTGCGACGATCCGACTCGAGCAGGACGGTCAGTTCATCCGGTGTCTCGTATGTGATGACGGGATCGGCGTCGACGTCCCAGCCACCATAAACAGGAAAGGCCACACCGGCCTCGGGCTCATCGGAATTCGTGAGCGCCTCAATGCGATCGGAGGCGACTACCGAATCATCTCCGCTCCCGGTCAAGGGACAACTCTTCAGGTCGAGATCCCTCTGGAGGCCCAAGATGCCACTCAGAATCCTGTTAGCCGATGATCATTTGATCGTCAGGCAGGGCTTGAAAACGCTCCTTGAGCAGGAGCAATGCACCGTCGTTGCCGAGGCTTCGGACGGCCGCGAGGCGATCCAGCTTGCCCAGAAGCTCCGTCCTGACGTTGCCGTTTTGGATCTCGCGATGCCGCTGTTGAACGGTCTGGATGCGGCCAGAGAAATCGTGAAGGTCTCGCCGGAGACAAGAACCATCCTGCTGACGATGCATACGGAGGACCCGTACGTCGTCGAGGCGCTCCGCGCTGGCGTGAGAGGGTACCTGTTAAAGACCCAGGCCGCGTCCGACCTGATGCAGGCGGTCCGAGAGGTGTCCCGAGGAGCAGTCTATTTGAGTCCGGGCATCTCCGGGGCAATCGTTGATGCTTATCTGGCCAAGACGGATTTCCCCCCTGATCCGCTGACCCCGCGGGAACGGGAGGTCCTGCAATTGGTCGCGGAAGGGAAGACCACGAAAGAAGTCGCGTCGATCCTGGGAGTGAGCGTGAAGACGGCCGAATCCCACAGAACCCGACTTATGGAAAAGCTGGACATCCATGACACGGCCGGGCTTGTACGGTACGCGATCCGCCGCGGTGTAGTTCAGCCCTAGGTCTGGCAAAACCTGCCACGCAGCCCAGTCTGTGCTTTAAATCCATCGCCGGGCTTAAGTCATTGATTTGACGCGACTTACTGGACTGACGGCGGTGAGCTAGTAACTTACGTTCTTACAGGGGACTGGCGCACCTCCTCCGTTGGCGGTGTGGCACTGCTCTTGCTTTCTCGCGACGGCATGGATTCGAAGATCCTGATTGTCGAAGACGAACAAAGTGTCGTGAATTTGCTCAGAAAGGGCCTCGAACCTGAAGGCTTCCAGGTGATTGCTGCCTATAACGGGCAGGCCGGTCTACGAGCGGTGACCGAAGCACGCCCGGACCTGCTCATCCTTGATTTGACCCTTCCTGGACTCGATGGCTTCGAACTCTGTCGCAGGATTCGAAAGCAACCGGAGACCGCGCGTCTTCCTATTCTCGTCCTGAGCGGCAGGGCCGAGGAGGTTGATAAAGTGGTCATGCTTGAGCTCGGCGCCGACGACTACGTCACGAAGCCTTTCAGTCCCAAGGAGCTTGTGGCTCGGGTCAAAACTCTCCTTCGCCGCGTCTCGACGCCTGCGTTACCTCAGGTGTTGCGAGTAGGGACCCTCGAGGTGGACCTTGACCGTTACACTGTTCACGTCGCGGGCCAGCCGACTTCCCTCACCGCCAAGGAGTTCGAGTTGCTCAAAGCCCTGTTGGAAGCCAGGGAAAGAACTCTGAACAGAGCGTTTCTGTTAGAGCAGGTCTGGCAGTATGGCGAAGAGCTTGAGATCGAAACCCGCACCGTGGACGTGCATATCCGAAGCCTCAGAAAGAAGCTCGGCTCCGAAGGGGCTCGGATCATCACCGTGCGGAATGTCGGGTACCGCCTGGATGCGACCTCGCCACCCGTGAATCCTGCACCATAGGACCTCGCAGAACCTTCCCGTTCCAGAAACCTTTCGCTTCTTCCCACGAACCTTGTCCTCGCGACGCAGATTGAGCCCTCCCTTACCCTGCCTTTTTACCCCCTCTTAACCAACCTCTCCCGTTCTTCTTACACACGCACAGTAGCTTGAGGCGCATGCATCGCCGAGGACCCTTTCCCGAGAACGGCGAACTCCGGGCGATCGGGGGCGTAAAGACGCGGGTCCCGACAATATCGGGATAGCCGGGCTCCCAAAGGTTGAGAAAAAGGGGTCAGAAAGGAGGTGAAGGACAGGGGCGGGCAGGTGGAGTGAACTGAACCAGATAAGCAGTCAACCAAACTTTAAACATTTAACAGAAGCAAGAAGGAGAAAAGGCCATGAAACAGTTCATCTCGGTATTTGCAATTGTCACGGTATTCGCCATGTTTGGGGCCACCCCAGCGTTTCCGTTGGCATCTTCCAAGTTCGCCGCGGAGGTGTCAGATCTGATACTGATTCCCCCGCCGCCTCCGGCGTCCGGAACCCACGACACCCCCTTCAAAACGGTGTTGAGCACCATGATCAAAACCCCGAACAAGAAGGATTTGCTCATTGGGGGATCGTTTGAAACCGCGCTCTTTACCCAGACCCAGGTGACGGGGAAGAACGGGTCGACCAGTACGTCGAGTGCGAGCGCGACGTTGGAGGTCAGGGTCCTCATCGATGGTCAGCCGTTCAACAAGAGTACCGGTACGGGCGCTTTTCCGCCCATAGTAATGTATGACCATCGGGCCCAAACTCTGAGCGCGACTCTTGGCGGCGTGATCCAGAGTTGTACAGTGAACCTCGTGACTGGGGTTATCAATGTCGCCACCGACTGCACGGTGACCGATGAGATGATCAATCTTATCTTGGAGACGATGTCCGCCCATCACTTCAATTTCGTGGCGGCCAATCTGGATCCTGGAGTTCATACAGTTGAGATCCAGGTGAGGTCTGGCTCCACCGCTGACACGAGCCCTGCTGGTTTTGGGACGGCGAGCGCGACGGCAGGAGTGGGGCGGGGTTCTTTGACTGTTGAGGAAGTCAAAGCCATTAATCAAATAGTACCAGGTGCTGGCATCGTGTTTGACTTTACGACGGTTCCGTAGTAGCCGAGGACCCGAGGCTTCAACCTAGCGCGGTTGAGGTCGTTCACGCCCTAAACAGGGGGGCCAAAGCGGGGTGGCGGCGACGTGCCGGCACCCCGCTTTTCTTTTCGCCTGTTCTCCCCTGCCAGTTGCGAATGCCGCAGCCGCCATTCCACGGCGCCGTGTCCCACGTAAGATTTGGGGCAGGACACATCCGAGTGCCACCTGCCTCCACTCGAAAGTGACGTGTCGCTCGGATGAGACGTTAGTGGAGACTTCCGTTCCCGAAACCTTTCGCTTCCTCCCACTAAGCTTGTCTTTGCTACACAGATTGAGCACTCCCTTACACCGTCTTTTTACGTCATCTTAACGAGCCTCTCCCGTGCTTCTTACGGGCGAGCCTTATTCTCTGAAGCATGAAACGCCGAGGATCCTTTCCCGATAAAGGCAAACCCACTGCGAGGTGGGGGCGCAAAGCCTTGGATCAGGTCATGTGCCTGATAGCCGGGCTGCCGAAGGGGGGGCGACTCATAGCTCCACGGGAACATCGTGGTCTTCGGCCCCAAACAATCGGAGGCCACTATGTTTTCCGGAACTCGCTCGTTTGCTAATCCAATCTGCCGGGTCTTTTCAGTCGCGTGCGTGGTCGCCGCGATTTGTCTATACCTTCCTACGTATTCCCATGCGCAACTGTGGTCCGGGATCATCGACCAGTCGCGTGCCACTGATTGGAGCCAAGCCGGCATACCGGGAGGCATCCCCAATCGCACCACCATCTGCGCGACGCTGAATCCAGGCGCGACGGCCGCGCAAATCAACAGCGCGATCGCGGCCTGCCCCAGCGGACAAGTCGTGTTCCTGAATGCAGGCACGTACAACCTGTCCGGCGCCATCACCATTGCGAGAAGCAACGTGACTCTTCGAGGAGCGGGGCCCGATCAGACAAAATTGGTGTTTTCGTCCGGGAGTGGATGTGGAAACACGACCTCGGTTGTCTGTGTGCGTGGCAGCGGCCAGTGGAGCGGCGCTCCGGACAACCTCACCGCATGGACGGCAGATTATGCCCAGGGAACAACCGTCATCACCTTGGGCAGCGTCGCCAACCTTTCGGTCGGTCAGGTTCTCATCCTCGATCAGTTTGACGACGCGTCCGACATCGGCAACATCTATGTGTGCGGCACCCTTTCTTGCAGTTCGGAAGGTCAAGCCGCGGGTGGTGGACGCGGAGGCAATCATGCCCAGATGCAGTTTGCGGAGGTGAAGGCGATTAATACGGCCACTCGGCAGGTGACCATCTCGCCCGGCCTCTACATGCCGAACTGGAGAGCGTCGCAGAGTCCGTCCGCGTGGTGGGCGAATACCCTGGCCCAGAATGTAGGAATTGAGAACTTACTGCTGGATAATCGCACAGCGGGAGCAGGCAGCATCACGGTATTCTTCAATGCCTACAAAAGCTGGATGAAGAACATCGCCAGCATCGGCGGCGGTGCCCGCAGTCATGTGGATATGCAGTGGTCCTCGAACCTCGTGGTCCGCGATAGTTATTTCTGGGGCTCGGCGGGAGCCAGTCTCTCTTACGGCATTGAAACGTGGATGTCCGGAAATGCCTTGGTGGAGAATAACATTTTCCAGCATGTCACCGGCTCGTTACTGGTGGGTGCCGGCGAGGGCTCAGTCTGGAGCTATAATTACGCGACGGATATCTATTCCACCAACCCTTCCTGGTTGTACCCGTCAGGATCAGAACATGACCCCGGAACCTCGATGAATTTGTACGAAGGCAATATTCTGCCCTCGTTGATGGAGGATACCGTTCATGGCACGCACAATTTAGGGACATATTTCCGCAATCGCTTGACCGGCGTTGATGGCGCGCATACCCTGCAGACGGTGCCCTTTCTGTTGCAATCCTACAGCCGCTACGCCAACTTCCTAGGAAACGTTCTGGGCACCGCCGGGTACCACAACAACTACCAGGCCATTTACGGCGGGAGCGCGACCAACTGCGACAAGAGCATTTACAACTTGGGTTGGGGAGGCACCCAGTGCGGCACAGGGGTGGGCAACGATGCGCTGACCGTCAACACGCTGATGCGCTGGGGGAACTACGATACCGTGACGGGCGCGGCGCGGTGGAATGCTTCTGAAGTGCCCTCGGGTCTCAGTCTCTACGGCAATGCAGTTCCTGCGAACCCAAATTTGCCTGCCTCATTTTATCTCTCCTCCAAGCCGAGCTTCTGGGGCGCGAGGCCCTGGCCCGCCATTGGCCCCGATGTCAGCGGAGGGGATATTGCCGGCGTGGGAGGCCATGCCTACCTGATTCCTGCCCAGCTCTGCTACAACACGACTTCGAAGGATGCGAACGGCATTCTGATTTTCAACGCAAACATCTGCTACACGATTGCCCTCGATACCGCGCCTCCCACCGTTTCTATGACCACTCCGGCCAACGGCGCAGCCGTTGCAGGCAGCGCCGTCACGGTCTCGGCCACGGCCGCAGACAACGTGGGCGTGGTGGGGGTGCAGTTCAAGCTGGATGGGGTAAACCTTGGAGCAGAAGACACCACCAATGCTTATTCAATATCCTGGAATAGCAGCGTAGCTGCCGACGGACCACATACCCTCACGGCGGTGGCCCGTGATGCCGCCGGGAACACCGCCACCGCCGTCGCGGTCGGGGTGACGGTGGACAACACCCCGCCGGTGATTTCCGCCGTGTCTGCCGCCAGCATTACAGCCGTTGGAGCGCTCATCACCTGGGCCACCAACGAGGCCAGCAATTCGCAGGTGGACTATGGCCTGACAAGCGCTTACGGCAGCTCGATGCCTTTGAACTCAAGCCTGCTGACAGCTCATGCTGAGACACTGACTGGGTTCCTGGCCAACACCACCTATCACTACCGCGTAAAGTCGCGCGATGCAGCCGGCAATCTCGCAACGTCGGCCGATTTCACTTTTACGACGCTTGTGGGATCCGTGGCCGATCTCACCCCGCCTGTTGTTTCCATGACGGCTCCAGCCTCTGGCGCGACGGTCTCAGGCACGATCATGGTCTCCGCTAGCGCCACCGACAACGTGGGCGTCGCGGGGGTCCAGTTCAAACTCGACGGCGCCAACCTGGGCGCAGAACTGACCACGGCGCCGTATACCCTCTCGTGGAACACCACTACAACCTCCAATGCGGCTCATACCCTGACGGCGGTCGCTCGCGATACGGTCGGGAACACCGCCACCTCCGACGCGATCAGCGTGACTGTGGACAATAGCCCGCCAACCGTCTCCGTTTCTTCGCCCGCTCCGGGCACCACGGTCTCCGGCACGATCCTCGTGTCGAACGCCCATTCCGATAACTTAGCAGTGGTAGGGGTGCAGTTCAAACTGGATGGGGTCAACCTGGGGGCGGAGGTCACGGCCGCGCCCTACGCTATCTCCTGGGACACCACCTTGGTGGCGAACGGACCCCACACGCTGACGGCTGTGGCCCGCGATGCCGCTGGCAACACCGCCACCTCTACAGCCGTCAGTGTGACAGTGGCGAATGGCACGGGTTTACTGGGCTATTGGGCATTCGATGAAGGGACCGGCACGACTGCCATCGACTCCTCTGGGAGCGGCAACAACGGCGTCTTATTCAACAGCCCTGCCTTTATCGCCGGCCGGATGGGCAATGCCTTGAGCTTCAACGGCGTCAATCAATATGTCCAAGTTTCCTCCACTAGCGGCCTCAACCTCTCCAACGCGATCACCCTTGCCGCCTGGATTAATCCCTCGGACGTCACTGCGTATCGCACCATCGTCGTCAAGGGCGCGGCAGGGCTGCGTGGTTATGGGATGAACCTTATTAACGGCAATCTCAACTTCATCAAAGTTAACGGGACAGATGTCGCCAGCTCCGTTGCCATCAGTGCTGGGGTCTGGCAGCATGTGGCTATCACGTGGAACGCTGTCACCGGCGAGGTCAAGTTCTATAAGGATGGGGCGCTGGCACAAACCGTCATCGATGGGTTTGTCCCGAGTACATCCTTGGATACGGACAATCTGCTGGTCGGCCTCTGGTTGGGTGGAGGCTCTTATTTCGCCGGCGCCATGGACGAGCTGCGCGTCTATAGCAGCGCCTTGAGCGCGGCGGATATCTTGGCGCTTTACGCAATCCCAACAGCGGACACCACGCCGCCCACCATTGCCATCACAGCACCGACCACCGCGTCGACGTACAGCACAAGCAGCTCCCCCCTGACGCTCGGGGGGACGGCGTCGGACAATGTCGGGGTGACCCAAGTGACATGGGCCAACGGCCGGGGCGGCAGCGGGACGGCGAGCGGGACGACCAGCTGGACGGCCAGCGGGATCGTCCTCCAGCTTGGGACGAACGTGCTGACCGTCACCGCGCAGGACGCCGCCGGCAACACGGCGACGGCCAGCCTGACGGTGACCGGGGTCGACGCCATGCAGCCCACTGTCTCGATGACGGCGCCGGCGGCGGGCGGCACGGTCGCGGGCACGATCACGGTCTCGGCGAGCGCTTCCGACAACGTGGGCGTCGTCGGGGTGCAGTTCAAACTGGACGGTGCCAACCTCGGTGCCGAGCTCACCACGGCGCCGTATAGTATCTCGTGGAACACGACCACGACTACCAGTGGGGCCCATAACCTCAGCGCTGTGGCGCGCGACGCGGCGGGCAGCGTCACTACCTCATCAGTGGTCAGTGTCACCGTGTCCAATCCGATTGTTTCTATTACTGCTCCGTTGAATGGCGCAACGCTTACGAACCTGACAAAAGTCAGCGTGCAGGCGGCGAACGGCAAAGGATTGAGCTCTATTCAGGTCTATGGTGACGGCATTCTTATTGACACGGTGAGCTGCATTGGCAACTCCTGCTCGGGCACGGTGAACTGGCACACCATCGGTCTTGCGGCAGGTCCTCACTCTCTGTACGCGGTGGCGACTGATACCTTCGGTATCACCAGTTCCACCACGCCGATCACCGTGTTCAAGTAAGCGGAGGGGCCCTGTGGTTCGCACATGCGAACCACAGGGCTAACCCAGCCGCTTCCACATCCCTGCCTTGTGAGGGCGGTGGACGGGAGAGACCGGCAATGGCGGAAACCATCCTTATCGTTGAAGATGATCCTCATGTCCTTTTGTCGTATGAGGCGGTCCTCAAGCCCAGCGGGTATGAGGTGCTCACAGCCGATTCTGGCGAGGCCGCGGAACGAATCCTGAGGACCTCGTCCCTCGACGTCGTGATCACCGACCTCAAGATGCCGAAAATGAGTGGTCTCGAGGTCCTCAGGATCGCGAAGAACGCGGATCCGGAGACCATCGTGATCCTCATCACCGCCTATCCGACCGTGGACACCGCGGTAGAAGCGATGAAGGTTGGCGCCTGCGATTATTTGATCAAACCATTCTCAGTGGAGCAGCTCCGAGCGGCAGTCAAGGAGGCGCTAGAGAAGCGGAAGACGAAGGAGGCCTATGGGCTGTTAAAAGGCCAACTCCGAAGCGCATTCGCGGTGGACGGGATCGTGGGGCAGAGTCGGGGGTTGCTGAAATTGTTTGACGAGATCCGGAAGGTCGCCTCCGTGAGCGCGAATCTCCTGATCCTCGGCGAAAGCGGGGTCGGCAAGGAGCTGGTCGCTCGGGCCATCCACGAGAACAGTGCTCGTCAGGGGCGGCCTTTCATCCCGCTTAACTGCGCCGCGATTCCGGAGACTCTCCTAGAAGCGGAATTGTTTGGCTACGAACGAGGGGCCTTCACTGGGGCCCAAGCCGCGAAGGAGGGCTTACTCGAGGCCGCTAATGGCGGCACGCTCTTTCTCGACGAGTTCTGCGAGTTGAGTCCACCGCTTCAGGCCAAGCTGCTCCGCACACTCGAGGAAGGCGCGGCCCGACGCTTGGGGGGAAGGAAGCCGATCCCCTTTGATGTCCGCTTCATGGCTTCCACGAATCGAGACGTCAACGAGGAAATCAGACTTGGACGGTTCCGGCAAGACCTTTTTTTCCGCATCAGTGTCATCGAGATTCGTGTGCCTTCTCTATCGCAGAGACAGGAAGACATCCCGCTCTTGGTCGCCCATTTTCTGGAAGCCAGTTCGAAGGGCTCTGGCAAGGCGATCGAAGGCATCACGCCCGAGGCGATGGAGCGCTTGACGCTACACAACTGGCCGGGGAATGTGCGGGAGTTGAAGAATGCGATGGAGCGGGCCCTGGCCTATGCCACGGGGCCTTTCATCACCGTGCAAGACCTTCCTGAGGCGATCCTCACAGCGACTGAACATCAAAGGCAGATCAGCAGCTACCGTGACTGGAGGGACAAGATCCTCGAACGCCTTGAAAAGGAGTTTCTCGAGAAATCGATCCACCAGCAAGGCGGCAATCTGACCCTTGCGGCCAAGGCGCTCAGCATCCACCGCTCCACACTCTACCGCCTGATCCGAAAGCACCATCTCCTGTCTCCGTGACGCGTTCTGCGTCGTATCCCTGCGACATCGGAACCCCTGGCAACTACAGCGTTATCTTGAATTCGCGCGGAGTCACGTCGCATCTGTGCACACTTTCGTAAGTGGCGGCTGCATAGGGTTTTTGCCTTCTGGTTACTGAGGGTTTTCCCCATCATCCTTTCAGGTATTTCCCCCTGAGGATGCCGGTGTTCACCTGAGTCTCTGGGTCGAACGGGGGCGGGCGATCGGTATGGAGTTTGCTCCCCCCTATCGGCAAGACCGTAGAGCCGGCCTCACCCAGGCTGATCCGGACAACCAAAGGAGGGAAGCTATGAAGGTACACAATCACAGTGTGCGGTTTGCGTTCGTCTGTCTGCTGCTGATCTTCGGATTTGCTTGGGGTTCCCCTGCTCACGCAGGCAAGCCGAGTGGAGGTCCTCCCGGTCAAGCCGACGGGGGTCCCCCCAGTCAAGCGACCACGACCTCTGGAACTTCCACCGCTACATCCGGGGTCACGTACAGCGGGCGGGCCTTCGGCGCTTTTCTCAATGTTAACCTTCTCGGCCTGGTCGTGGGCCCGGAGACTCTTTCGGATACCGGGGAACTGCCTCCCAGCGGCGGTTTACATGTCCGTGCTCCCTGGTAGTGCGGCAGCGGTCACGGCCTCGTTCGTTCGTGCCGAGTCGGAGGCCACCTGTAGTGGAGTCCGAGGAGCGACAGAAGTCGCGGACGTCACTTTTGCCGGCCAGTCGATTGTGGTCGATCCCTTCGCTCCGAACCAGACGTTTGACGTTCCGGGGGTCGCCAGGCTCGTTATCAACGAGCAGAAGACCTCGACGGGAGGCGGCACGCAGGACATCACGGTGAATGCGATCCACCTGACGGTGACGGCGGGTAGTGTCGTCACGGCGGAGGTGATCGTCTCCAGCGCCCACAGCGACGTGCAGGGGTGTCCCGGCTGCCCACCCAAGCCACCCTGCTCAACGGACTTCATGACCGGTGGGGGCTGGATCAAGGTCGGCAGTGGCAAGGCCAACTTTGGTTTCAACGCTGGGTTCAAGCCCAATTCGTCTACCCCGGAAATCCATTTCAACTATATCGACCACAACTCCGGGATGCAGATGAAGGCGACCAGCATCAGCGTCTATCGTCAAGGGGACACCGCGACAACCCGCCACATGGAGGGGATTGCTGAGATCAACGGAGTACCGGGGTTCACCTACTCGATTGACGCGGCGGATAACGGCGAGCCCGGTAAGAACACGGATAGCTTGAAGATCAGCTTGAGCAACGGCTATTCGGCCGGTGGACCTTTAGAGGGCGGGAATATCCAACTCCACAAGCCGTGTCCATAGGCCTTGTAAGCAGGTAGGTCGGTTGTTTTCGGGGCGGCCTTGGAGAGTTCCGGGGCCGCCTGTTTATTCCCAGGCGAGCCCAGGTTCGGTTGGTGGGGAGCCCGAGCCGTTTCTGAAGATGGGGAGGTCGGCCGAGCCCGTTCTAGCGGGTTAGTGTAGATGGGCGAAAACAAAAAGCAGTTCAAACGGGAGTTTCCCAGGCGGCATGTCTATATCCCTTGTCGGCTGGCCTGGCAAGACCACCGGGTGTCAGGGACGACCGTAGATGTGTCCTACATGGGAGTCGCCGTCTCGATCCCGGGGACCGAGGAGGTCCGTCGGAAGGAAGCCGTAATCCACATTGCTGAGGGAATTGTGTTGCGGGCGCAGCCGGTTTACGTCCAGCATCGGCTGGACAGTCAACGCGCCGGCTTCAAGGTCATGCACATCGAAAGCGGGGATCTGGAGTGGGGAAAGCTCTGCTATGTGCCGCAGTGGTGACGGATGGATCAGCTCCACAGGCCTTGTAAGCAGACGGGGCGCTTGTTTTGGGGCGGCCCTGGGAAGTTCCCAGGGCCGCCTGTTTCTCTTCGGTTGAGTCTGGACAAGACCAAGCATGTAACTTAGGAACCGCATTAGCACGCGCGCCCAAGCGCCAACTGAGATCTTGGCAACAGGGCACCTCGCGGCGGCCCTGGTTGTCAGAGCGAACTAGAAGTTGATCACCCCGTCGATCTTGATAAAGGCCACCCCAGTATCTCTCGTAAAGGTGGCCGTCAGGCTCCCTCCCCCGACGGCGCTAGCGAACCGGCCCGTCCCCCCAGTGATGCGGTACGTGCCGTTATACTGTAAGGCCGAGCCGCTCCCGCCCTCCTCGCAGAGCAAGCCCACGGTGTTGAAATTGATGACATCTCCATTGGCTGCAGTGACCGTCCCCGTGCCAGCGGCGGCGAAACAATGTCCAGGAGGAACACCAGCGGCAGTCGTGTTGTCTAGGGATGTGAAGCCGGCTTCGACGCTGAAGGTGTAGGTGCTGTTGCCGAGGCGCTGACCGAGCACCGACACCGTATCCGCCGATCCGCTTGAAGTGAGCGTGCAATCCGCAACAAGTTCTGTTGGGCAGGTGCCGCCCACGTCCCCGCTTCCGATGACCCGCCAATCCAGCACATGCTCGGCGGCGGCCGCGGGCCCGACCGCGACGATGGGGCCACCCGCCACAACGACAAGTAGAGCGACCAGTAAAGCGAGCGTTGGCTTCATACGGTATGGCTTCATTGGCTTCTCATTTCCCAGTGGGTGCCGTTGGATTTTCAATCGAGTGGATTGTCCTCTGCTTGAGTCCATCATGATGCCCCTCCTTCACCAGGATCTCAGTGGCGATCTGCATCACGCCCTTTCTTGGAGTCCCACTAAAGCATGGACGAGACCTCCTGCCAATCCCGTCTTTTCCTCATTTGAAGGCCGTGGAACACGTGACGGAGGGGTGGGAAGTTGAGGGGCATTGATAACACAACGATCAACTTCTATCATATGGGTAATGAGCATATGGGTAATGAGACGAAAAACGCTGCTTCTGTTTTCCCTCATCTTGCTTTGCCTTTCGACCGATTCCGATGCACAGCCCAATCCATCGCCTAGAGAAATTATAGGTGTCGATCGAAGGATCGACTGGAGCCAGGCTGGTATACCCGGAAGCATTCCGAATCGTACCGCTTTCTGCGCCACGCTGAATCCCGGCGCGACGGCCGCGCAGATCAACAGCGCGATCGCGGCCTGCCCCAGCGGGCAGGTAGTCTTTCTCAGCGCCGGCACCTACAACCTCTCGGCCGGGATCGACTTTGCCGGGAAGAGCAACGTGACGCTTCGCGGGGCGGGCCCCGATCTGACGACGTTGGTCTTCACTGGGAACGTGAACTGTTGGGGACAAAGCGCGAGTATTTGCGTCAGGAATGCGGACTTGCATTGGATAGGCGGACCGGCTCACTCCACGACCTGGACGGCAGGCTACGCCAAAGGAACGACTCAAATCACGCTTGGGAGCACGGCCGGCCTCTCGGTGGGGAGCCTCCTCATCCTCGACCAAGACAATGATACGACAGACACCGGCGGGGTGTATGTCTGTGACACCAACACCGCCTGTGCGACAGACACAAGCTCCAGCTCCAGCTCTCCTGGTCGCAACCTCAATGGCGTCGATCGAAACCAGCAGCAATTCGTGCAGGTGGCGGCCATCAAGGGGACGAGGGTTACCATCTCCCCGGGTCTCTACATGCCGAACTGGAGATCGTCGCAGAACCCGGGCGCGTGGTGGGCGAGGACGAAAGCGACGCTAGACGGGATCGAAAATATGACGCTGGATCACACCACCGGCGGCGCAAAGGGCGGTATTCTCTTCCTCAACGCCTACAAGTGCTGGGTCAAGAACGTCAAGTCTCTGAAGGCTAATCGGAACCACGTATGGCTTTACCAGACGGCGCGTACCGTCGTCCGGGACACCTACTTCTATGGGACCCAGAACGCTTTGGCGCTCAGTTACGGCGTCGAGTCCTTCATGGGTTCTGATAATCTTATCGAGAACAACATTTTCCAGCGCGTGACCGCTCCGGTTCTTATGGGGAACTCCTCCGGGACCGTCGTGGGCTACAACTTTTTCACAGACCACTATTACGACGTAGCATCCTGGATGACCACCAGCATTGATGCGCACGATGCCGGCACCGGGATGAACCTGTTCGAAGGCAACGAGGGGAACGGATTCCTCGAGGACAACATTCACGGCAGCCACAATTTCGCCACAGTCTTCCGCAACCAATTCACGGGGTTGGAGCCGGGCAAGCGCCTACAAACTAATGCGATCATCCTGATGGCGCACAGCCGATACGCCAATATCGTTGGCAATGTCCTCGGGACATCCGGCTACCACACGGTCTACGAACACTCGCAGGCGTCTGGCCACACGGGCTCTCCCGACAAGTCTATTTATCTCTTGGGATGGTCAGGGGTCCAGGGAAAGACCGCGGGTGGCATGCCGTACGATCCGCTCGTCGCAAGCACCCTGCTCCGCTGGGGCAACTTCGATTACGTGACGAAGCAAGCGCAATGGAACTCGGCGGAGATACCTGCCGGCAATGCCGTCCCAGCCGATCGCACTTTGCCTTCCTCCCTCTATCTTTCCTCAAAACCGAAATGGTGGGGCACGATGCCGTGGCCGGCCATCGGTCCCGATGTCACCGGCGGCCAGGATCCATCTGGACACGTGTACGCGAATCCCGCTCAAGTCTGCTACAACGTCACTCCCAAGGACAGCCATGGCATCTTGATCTTCAACGCAGACAGGTGCTACCAACAATCTCCGCCCGCACCACGACGAACTTCAGGGTTCAATGATCTTCCCCTCATGCCGGACACATGAGGCTACAACACCAGCTCCGGGCCGTACCTTCTCACTGGCAGTAGTGGTGAGCTTCCGCGCCCTGTCTCTCATTATGGGGTCCGATTTAACTGCCCGTTTCCACTGCAGTTGCAGCGTTCCCCGTAGCCGCAGGCGCCGTGCGACCTTATTCATTCTTACACGGCACGGTTCCTCGATATACCGGTACGTGACGAACGACACACCGAACACCGCCGCGAGCATCAAGCAATAGAGAAGATCGCCCACAATGATATTACTCCCAATGAACGTGACGTCGCCGACGGTCACATAGCTGAGCCCAAAGCCATAGTGCGCGACCATCGAGAACGCTACCTGCACTATCGCGTGGGACAGATAGATCGAATACGAGAGTGTCCCGGCCAGAGCGAATGGTCTTGACTTCAGCACTCGAGAGATCAACCCTGTCTCGTAAGAAAAGACCCAGACGACGACCCCGAATAACATGGGCGCGAGCGTCGAATAAGGGCTCTCCTTGCCGAATGCTGAAACAAACTCATACAGTGCTATGAGGGCCCCGACTTCCAATACGGATACCGCTATCCTGTTGCTCAGGAGAGATGCTGCAACTGGTCGCCGTTTTAGTGCTTCAACGATGTCGAGAGCGAGGACTCCCACCACAAATCCGTAGATGCATCTCACGATCCCGAAGTCGTAAGTAGTATCGATATACGCGGGAGAGATGGCCGCGATCACCAACGGCGAGACCGCGACGATCCCAATTTTGGCCATCCGCGAGCTCCTTGGTGATAGTGCAACCACACAGCACAACGCAAACAGAACGTTCGTATAAAATTCTGTGCTGATACTCCAACTGGGGAAGTTCCACGTCAATGAGTTGTGCAAACCGAGTGAGTGCACGAGCAGCAGATTCGTGATGAGCGCGTACAGGCTCATTGACGGGCCAAACGCAGGGTGGCCAAGCACCTGGCCTGGGAATTGTGATGCCCACATTCTCGCCGACTCGTACAAAAGCCAGACGAG
>VBOF01000008.1 GCA_005877855.1 Nitrospirota bacterium
CGTCACCGTCCCTGGTTAAAAACTGGTATTCAGGGATTCTTGCAGCCCCGCGCTGCACTTGGAAACTCCGCGCTGCTATCAGAAAAATTTCCTCCATCGCTGGAATTCCGACACGGGAAGTCAGCACTCCAAGGAACTCACCGTCTGGGCCTTGAATGGGCGCCGAGAACGCCACGGCTAAGGTCCCCCTCGACTCCTTGAATACTTGGGCATCCTGAGCATAGATCCCTTTTTGTTTGCGGACGTATTGAAACCAATCGCTCGCGCTCCGATCTTGTCCGACGCTGGCTGCGTCGGTGGCCGCGATGATTTGACCGGTGGAGTCGGTTACACCTAACCACAGATAAGCAGGGTAGATCTTCTTCAAAGACACAAGCTGCTCCGTCATCGTTCTGCGGTCCCTTTGTTGGAAAGCCGCAGCCTTGGCAGCGATGAGTACGTCGCTGTACCGT
>VBOF01000009.1 GCA_005877855.1 Nitrospirota bacterium
GTTGTGGCGATCACATTGGCTTGAAAGGAGTAAAAGCCCCGCGCCAGAAAAACCATGGCGACAACCGTCATCACAACGATGAGGGTTGGTAGCCAGACATAGGGTCGGTTGCGTTGTCCTGTACGCGTAGTCAGAGCGGTCATGACATCTGGTCACCGGCTTGTGAGGATCAAACCTACCTGGATTGCAATCGCAAGGCGCTCGGGATCAGCCGGCTTTTCCATGACATCCACGACCCCGAGATCGAGAATCTCTTCGAGTAATCGCTCGTCCCGGCTGCTGGTGAACGCGATCACGGCACTCTGGACCTGCCGCTCTCGAAGTTTCCTCACTAGCTCGACACCAGCCATATCCGGCATAGTCAGGTCAACGATGATGAGACGCGGTGGCTGTTGCTCAGCAAGAGCCAGGGCCGCCGGTCCGTTCTTCGCAGTACGGACTTGATAACCACACTGGATCAGGTATTGGGAGTAGAACGCGCAAACTGAGTCCTCATCATCGACGAACAGAAGCGAAATCGGTTCTTGGGACGCTCCCGGGATCTTCCGGCCGCTAGTCCGTGGCGACGGCGCTGGAGAGGGCAGGGGCCGTGCAAGCGCCTCTTGCATCATTAACACGACTGTCTCGAGTTTGAGCCCCTTGGTGAGGAATTCAGTTGCCCCGAGGCCACGCGCTTGCCGTTCCAGATCGCTTGACGGGTGCCCCGTCAGAATGATCACGGCGGCGTGCGGGTCCAGCTCGCGCATCTGGCGAAGCACTTCAAGTCCACTTATGTCCGGCAAGTAGAGGTCTAGGATGGTAAAGCGTGGGCGCCGTTGGCGAAACAGCACCAGCCCCTCTCGCCCGGTGTAGGCTGAGAGGGCCTCATGCCCATGGCTCCGCAACTGATTCTGGAGCAGATCACAGAGGAGCCGTTCATCATCAACGATTAGGATGGTCGCCATGCCCTCTGCCAATCAGCAGGTTCCGTCGATGCTTCCGTTCAGGCCCTGTCGAGGTTCTGGTATTGGCGGTATAGGAGGTAGGCGCCCCAGAGGAAGGCGAGCGCCATGACCAAGATGCCGATGTTGTAGGCCGCGTGGGCGAGCGTGTGGTCGTATTTCAACCAGCCGAGGTTGGTCAACAGGTATTCCCAATCATGCCCTTCGACTTCCTGCCCGGTGACCCCGCCTAACAAGATCAGTTGGAGGTCTCGCGCGTCGTTGATGTAGGGCGCGAGATCCATCAGGCTTTCGGCGAACCACCAGAGCGCCACCGATGCGCCGAAGGCATTCTGGTTGTAGAAGAGGAACGCTCCCGCGCAGATCAGCGGCATGAGGAGTTGCCCCAGGCTGCCGCCGAGCACCGTCATGAACCGGCCGAAGGGGCTGAAGACGAGATGCCCGGCTTCATGGAACGGCAGGTTGATGAGATGCATGAAGTGCGCGCCCACATAGTTCGTCTCCATGGGGGTCGCGATGAATTTCACGCCCCAGAAGACCAGCAGGACGTACACGAGGACCCGCCCGGCAAAGAAGAAGAGGTTGACGCGCTCCTCGGCAGGAAACAGGTAGGCTAGGATGAGTGCGAGGAGCATCGGGTGCCGCGCTTACTGAGGTTGCTTTTCCAATTGTGGGTAGAGTTTCTTGATGCAGTCCGGACAGAGGCCGTGGGTAATCGTCGCCTCCGAATGCGTTTGGATATAGTTCTCGACGTAGTCCCAGTAGCCCTGGTCGTCGCGGATCTTCTTGCAGGAGGCGCACATGGGCAACAAACCCCGTAGGGCCTTGATGTGCACGAAGGCGTCATCCAAGTCCCGGAGGAGCGCCTCGCGTTTTGCTTCAATGCGATTGCGCTCGGCCACCAGCGCGGCAAACGCCATGGCCAGCAGGGCGGTGAAGCCCACGAACCCTTGCAACAACAGCAGGGACTCGTGCGGCGTTTCCCTGGCAAAGGGGCCGGACCCCCTCAGGGTGCCCCAGATCGCGATCCCCGAGAGCAGGACAATGGCCGTCGCCGTTTCACGTGGCCCGAACCGAAACGCCGCCCACACGAGGATCGGCACGCAGAGAAAGTCCAGCGGGTAATCCTTGACTTCGAAGCTCTCGCTGCCATCGCACGCGGGGATTCGTGAGCCACAGCACGAGCAGCGGGGCCACCTGGAAAGCCCCCACCGCATCCCCGAGCCACCAGGTCAACCAGATAGCTGCAAAGTCGGCCCAGTCGGCGAACCCGCCCAGCGCGAGGCTGGCCAGGCCGACCGTGGGGCTCACCATCGTGCTGATCGCTCCGGCGAGGAGCGCGAATCTGAACACATCTTGCGGCCGGTCGAAGGCGTGAGTGCCGCCAGCGAACCTCGTGACCAGGTACGCCCCTGTAATTCCTTCCAGCGTGTTGCCTGCCGCGATGGCGAGTGCTATGGCGATCGAGCCCGCCGTCGCGATGTTCGCCAGGAATGCGCCGACGAAGATACCGAGCCAGACGCGATACCCGAACACCAGGACCGCCGCGAGGGCGATTCCGGTGGGCGGCCACACCGCCGTGGCACTCGCATGCACGAAGGCGAGCATCAACCCGAGCTTCGCCGCGACCAGGTAGACGGCGGCCAGGCCCGCGACAACCTTCAGATTGGGGGCGTATCGGGAATGCATCATGGCGTTCGTGCCCGTGGCCTCCGTGGCGACCCTTCAGAAAGAAGGCAAATCCCATGCGAGACGTTCGTGACTGTTTATACTGGATGTCTCAGGATTTCAGGATCTGTCGAGGTTCCGGCGCTCTAGTCCTTCCGGATGTAATCGTGGAGGCCGCGATGGATGATGCCGCTGGAGAGGGACGGGTACTGGCTGCGGAGGGTGCGCTGTCCGACGGCGGCGGGCGGGTGATCGGCGTTGCGGACGAGGCCGGCGATGTTGGCGTCTACGCGCGTGACGGCCTCGCGGAAGAATTCGTCGGCGAGGTCCCAGACCTGGCCGTCTCCCTGCGCCCGCTGAAGCGTCTCGGCATGCAGGGCCGTGGCGGCGATTGTGAGGAGGTCCTCGCCGATCTCCGCGATCCGGTTCTGCCGGCCCTGATCGTCGCGCAGCGCTTCACGATAGCGCGCCATCGCGTACAGGATTGTGCGGGCAACGCGCCGGCTCGCGCGCTCGGCGAATAGGAGTTTTTCCGAGACCTTGCGATGCCGGAGCTCCACGCGATCCGGCAGGGGCCTGCGTCTCAAGAGTCCCAGGTACCAGGGCACGTAGCGGCGCAGGAGCCTCAGCCACTCGCGGCGCTTTGCGGCTCTGGTCAATCTTCCCTCCAGGTAGACGCGCGCCCGTTCGAGATGCGGGCTCAGCGCCTCGCGCGCCACAAACGGCCGCAGAATGTCGGTGGCCCCTTCGCCGATGCGGTACATCTCGGCGTCGCGGACGAGCTGCTCCATCGGGAAGCCCGGCTCGCCCCGGGCCTGCCGCGACTCCGCCGTCTCGTAGCCCATCCCGCCGAAGATGATCTGGGCGTCCTTCAGGAAGCGGATCGCCTTCTCCGAGCAGAAGGTCTTGGCAAGGGCGGCCTCGATCCGGATGTCGTAGGACTTCTGGTCCGCCAGGTGCCACACGAGCGACGCCAGCGCCTCCATCGCGAAGAGGTCGGTCGCCATGCGGCCGATGCGCATCCTCTGCGTCTGCCGCTCGGCCAGGGGCCTGCCGAAGGTGATGCGGGAGTTGGCCCGGTCCAGTGTCGGCTGCCACGCCTGTTTCGCCATGCCGAGACAGATGGCCGGGATGCTGATCGCACGGCCGACGTTGAGGATGGTGAAGGCGTACTTGAGTCCCTTGCCGATCTCGCCGATGACGTTCTCGACGGGGATGCGCACGTCCTTGAGGCGCATGTAGGCGTTCTCGATCCCCCGGCACCCTTCGAATTGGCACCGCTCGAGGACCGTCACCCCGGGGGTCTCCATGGGGAGGATGAAGGCGGTATGCACCTTGTCGTCACAGTTCTCCCCTGCCCGCGTCGGCACCCAAGCCGGCTTGCCGTCCTGGAGCACCTTCCTGGCCGGCACCCGGGCGATCAAGGTGATGTAGCGCGCGATGGGCCCGTTCGTGCACCAGAGCTTTTCCCCGTTGACGAGGAAGTGCGCGCCGGATCGGTCCAGCAGCGCTTCGGTCTGGATGTTGGCGGCGTCGGAGCCCGTGATCGGCTCCGTGAGCGCGAAGGCGGAGATCGCCTCCCGGGCCACGCGCGGCAGGTAGGTCCGTTTTTGCGCCTCATTGCCGAAGAGGAGGATCGGCATGGCGATGCCGATGGACTGGGGGACCGCCACAGTCAGCGACAGGATGTTGCTCCAACTGGCGATGAGCGTGAGGACGCGACCGTAATTGGTGAAGGAGAACCCGAGGCCTCCGTACTCCTTGGGGATCTTCATCCCGAACGCGCCGAGCTCGAAGAGGCCCTTGAGCACGGCCTCAGGGATTTTCGCCGTGCGCTCGATCTCCTCCGGGTCCACGTGGCTTTTCAGGAAGGCTTCAACCTTCCGGCAAAAGGCTTCGCCGGCGGCACGTTCGTCCGGCGGCTCCGGTGGCGGGAGGAGCAGGGCGAAATCGGGTCGGCCGACGAAGACGCCCGCCATAAAGCTCGCTCCCGTCAGACGCTCGCGGGCTTCCTCGATCCGCTCCAGGCCCTTGAAAAGTTCGGCCATAGGCTCACACCCCGTAGGAGGGAATCTTCAGGCTACTGCGGATGTCTCTGCGCCGTGCGGAACTGGAAGGTGGGAAGCGGCGGGTCCTCTCCAAGCCAGGGCCAAGACGGCAGGGTCAAGATTGGGGTCATCAGAATCAGCGCGACAGGTTCCCACATCCGATTCAGGCAGGACTCCGCCCGCCTGCTCAGCAACTCCATGCAGCGACCGGGCGGCTGAGCGATATCGTAGCCGGTTACATCCCAGTCAGTGCCCTTCTTCTGAAGCCGCTTCCGGTACCCTGCTCCGTACATGACCGGCGCCTCCAGCACCACGCCATTCTTGTCCACGGCCACCAGTTGTCCGGTCCGGGTCTGGTAATAGCGGGTGCCGTCGGACCGTTCGTGATAGTACAACGGCCCGGACGCGCAGCCCGCGAGGAAGAACATGCCCGCCATGATCCATGCCACTGCTTTCATACGCGCCTCCTTACTTCTCCCCTTTGCTCTCGAAGGCTTTGATCACCCGATCTGTGAGATTGATTGAGGGCTCGCTGTACATGATCAGCGCGCCTGGTCCGGCATCCCCTTTCTCCACGACCAGAGTGATCTGCTCTTTCTCGGCGATTTCCCGCACCACGTGTTCGATTTTTGTGGTGAAGTCGCTGAGCAACTCACGTTTCTTGGTCTGGACCTCCCCTTCGAGTTCTTCAACATGGCGCCGATAGGTCATCAGCTTTTGGCGAATGCCCCCCTCCTTCTCCTGTTTGGCTTCTGGACTCAAGTCAGCGCCTTGTTTGACGAGGTCTTCCTCCATGGCCTTGATATCTTGCTCTTCCGATTCGATCAGCCGTTGTCGGGTATTTACATAGTCCGCCAGCGCGTCCTTGATCCTCTTCCCTGCCTTGGTCGCATCCAAGACTTTCTGAGGCTCGATGACGCCGATTGGCAGGTCTGCAGCCCCCACCGGGAATCCATGCACCAGCAGGCCCAGACCCAAAGTGCTTGCGATCAGCCTCGTCCTCTTCATCATCCCGCATCCCTTGCGGCTATTAGACACCAGCGTGCAGGAAAAGTAAAAGGTCAGGCCTGGGAAGTGACCGAAACTTTCTAACTTCAACAACCATGGCGTCTGTGGTAGATATGGAGGGTATGACGGCCGGGAACTTCATCCGCGAGATCGTCGAAAGCGATCTGAAGAGCGGCAAGCACCGTCGCGTCGTGACCCGCTTTCCTCCGGAGCCGAACGGCTACCTGCACATCGGGCACGCCAAGTCCATCTGTCTCAATTTCGGGCTTGCGCTCGAGCACGGCGGCATTACCCACCTGCGCTTCGACGACACGAATCCGAGCACGGAGAGCGTGGAGTATGTGGAGGCGATCCAGGCCGACGTGCGCTGGCTGGGCTTCGATTGGGGCGACCGGCTGTTCTACGCCTCGGGCTATTTCGAGCAGCTCTACGAGTACGCCGTGGAGTTGATCACGAAGGGGAAGGCCTACGTGGACAGCCTGAGCGCCGAGGAGATCCGGCAGTACCGGGGCACGCTGACCGAGCCGGGGCAGGACAGCCCCTACCGGAACCGGTCGGTCGCGGAGAACCTGGACCTGTTCGCGCGCATGCGGGCGGGCGAGTTCAAGGACGGGGCCCACGTGCTGCGTGCCAAGATCGACATGGCCTCGCCCAACGTGAACATGCGCGATCCGACCATGTACCGCATCCGGCACGTCGCCCATTACCGGACGGGCGACCAGTGGTGTATCTACCCGACCTACGACTATGCCCATCCGATCTCGGACGCCATCGAGGGGATCACCCATTCCATCTGCACGCTGGAGTTTGAGGACCATCGCCCGCTGTACGACTGGTTCCTGGACAACGTCAGCGTGCCGTGCCATCCCCAGCAGATCGAGTTCGCGCGGCTCAACCTCACCCACACGGTCATGAGCAAGCGACGCCTCCTGGAGCTGGTCGGCAAGGGGCACGTGAGCGGCTGGGACGATCCGCGCCTACCGACCCTCAAGGGCTTGCGGCGGCGGGGCTACACGCCGGAGGCGATCCGCGCCTTCTGCGAGCATATCGGCGTGCAGAAGCGCGACGGGGTCGTCGAGATGGCCCTGCTCGAGCACTTCATCCGGGGGGACCTGAACAAGCGTGCGCCGCGCGTGATGGCGGTGTTGCGGCCCCTGCGCGTGGTCATCGAGAACTACGCGGAAGGCCGGGTCGAGGAGGTGGAGGCCGTCAACAGTCCGGAGGATCCCACCATGGGGACGCGCAAGGTGCCCTTCTCCCGCGTCCTCCACATCGAACGGGACGACTTTCGCGAGGTGCCGCCGAAGAAGTTCTTCCGTCTCGCGCCCGGCCAGGAAGTCCGCCTCCGCTACGCTTACATCATCAAGTGCGTGGGGGTCGTGAAGGACGAGCGCACCGGCGAGGTGATCGAGCTGCGCTGCACCTACGATCCGGAGACGCGGACCGGCGGGCCGCAGGCGGGCCGCAAGGTGAAGGGCACGATTCACTGGGTGTCGGCCGCCCACGCCCTGGACGCGGAGGTCCGATTGTATGAGCACCTCTTCGTCAACGCCGACGCGGGCGACGTCCCGGAGGGGCAGGACTACACCGTGAACCTGAATCCCCACTCGCTGGAGCGTCTGACGGGGTGCAAGGTGGAGCCAAGCCTCGCAGGCGCGCAGACCGGCAGCCGGTATCAGTTCGAGCGGCAGGGCTACTTCTGTGTGGACCCCGACTCGGCCGCGGGGCGACTCGTCTTCAACCGGACGGTGGCGTTGCGGGACTCCTGGGCCAAGATCGAGAAATCTCAGCAAGAAGGCTAGGGCTTGGTGTAGCGGGTGGCGGCAAACGGGCGCCCAGGCGGAGCGTAGCGCGACTTGCCGGGGAACCCGTTGCTCCGCCAAGTGCAACGGGTCGAACGCGGAGCGCGAGCGCGTCTGGGCTGTTTGCCGACAGGACCCGCGTTCATGGCTAAGCCAGGAGATTGCTGGCCCGCAGAAACGTGAGGGCCACTTCGCTCACCGGGAGGTGCTTCCCGTCCAGCTGATAGTTCAGCGTCCGCATGATCTCATCCGAGAACAACCCCGACAACTGCTCCAGCGCGCGCTTCAGCGGCGGGTGCGTCGCCAACGCGTCAGCCCGGACGGCCAGCGACGCCTGATATGGCGGGAAATACCGCTTGTCGTCCTTGAGGACCTTCACGTCCAGCACGGAGAGCAGCCCGTCCGTCGCGTTGGCGGCCACCATGTCCACCTGTTTCTGGTCGAGGGCCTTGTAGAGCAGGCCCAGGTCCATGGGGTGAGGCCTTCTCTTGAGGGGTAGCTTATAGGTCTTGAGCAGACCGGGCAGCCCGTCCCGCCGGCGCTGGAACTCGTAGCCCACGCCGAGCGTCCACCCGTTGGCGTGTCTGGCCGCATCGCTCAGGGATTCGATTTGGTATTTACGCGCGTCCGCCCCGCGGATCACCATCGCGAAGGTATTGTTGAACCCCAGCGGGTCCAGCCAATGAACGTTGAAGCGGGCAAGGTACTCGGCCTTTACCTTGGCGAACACGGCGTCCGGATCGGATGAAAGGGGCAGCTTGAGGATCGCGGTCAGCGCGGTGCCGGTGTACTCAGGGTAGAGAGCGAGGTCGCCCTTGACCAGCGCGTGGTGCGCCAGCAGCGTGCCGCCCAAGTTCAGCTTGCGGTCCACCCGCTGGGACAGCCGAAGGCTCACGTGCTGGGCGACGATCTCACCCAGGATCACCTGCTCCGTGAAATTCTTGGAGCCCACGGTGAGCGGGCGGGCTTGCCCGCAGCCGGCCAGCCAGTGGGCCCCGGCGGCGGCGATCAGGCCGGCGACAATTTTTTCTCCGCCCATCCGAGTCCTCCGTCGGCCAGCAGGGCGAGGAACGCGGCCGGCACGGCACCGGCGAGGATCTGCGCCGTGTCCACAGAAGCCAGGCCCTGGAAGATGAACACGCCCAGGCCGCCGCCGCCGATGGCCGCTGCGATCGTCGCCGTCCCGATCGTCGCCACGGTCGCGACCCGCACGCCGGCGAGGATCGTGCGCGCCGCCAGCGGCAGCTCCACCTCCCACAAGAGTTGCCGTCCGGTCATCCCCATGGCGATCGCCGACTCGCGGACCGCCCGGTCCACCCCCAGGATGCCGGCGAGCGTGTTTCGCAACACGGGCAGGAGCGCGTAGAGCACCAGCGCGACGATCGCCGTGTGCTTCCCGATGCCGCCCAGCAGTGGGACGGGGATCAGGAACCCGAAGAGCGCGAGGCTCGGCACGGTCTGCATGATGTTGGCAAACCCCATCACCCACCGCTGTAGGGGCGCGCGCCGGGTCAGCAGGATGCCGGCCGGAAGGGCCACGGCGGTCGCGATCGCCATGGACGTTGCGACGAGGACCACATGCTCGACAGTCAGCTCGACTATCTCGTTCCAAAGGGCGAGTGTCATGCAGGAATCCCCTGGGGGTCGAGGCAGGCGAGAAACGCACGGACTTCCTCGCCCGGCGCGCGGAGAAACTCGGCTGGCGTGGCCAGGACATCCAGCCGGCCGTCGTGCAGCAGGGCGATGCGCGTGGCTATCAGCAGCGCCTCGCGGACGTCGTGCGTCACGAAGATCGCCGTCTTGCCGATCTCCCGACGCAGCGCGAGGAACTGGCGCTGCAGCTCGACGCGGGTGACGGGGTCCAGCGCCCCGAACGGCTCGTCGAACAGCAGGAGCGGCGGGTCGGCCGCCAGCGCGCGGGCGACGCCCACCCGCTGGCGCTGGCCGCCGGACAGCTCGCGCGGGTAGCGGGCGGCGAACTGCGCGGGCGGCAGCTCAACCTGCTCGAGCAGAGCGTGCACGCGGGCGCGGATCTTCTCGGCGGGCCAGCCTTCCAGGCGCGGCACGAGGCCGACGTTCTGCTCGACGGTGAAGTGCGGGAACAGGCCGGCTTCCTGGATTACGTAGCCGATCCGCCGCCTGAGACGGATCGCGTCCCAGGCCGCGGTGGGCGTGCCCTCGACCCGCACTTCGCCCGCGCTCGGCAGGAGCAGCGCGTTGACCATCTTCAGCGCCGTGGTCTTGCCGGACCCGCTGCGTCCCAGGAGCACGAGGGTCTCGCCGGCCTCGATGTCCAGACTCAGCTCGCGCAGGACGTCTTTCCCGCCGAGCCGGCAGGAGACGTTCCGGAACGACACGAGGGGCGTCATGAGGGCGCAGCCGGCGCCGCCGCGATCCAGAGGTTCTCAGCGAAGGGCCACTCGCCGTCCACCCATTGCCCTTCGCACACGAACCCCGTGCGCGCGGCCATGCCGGGGATCTCTTCGACGCGGTACTTGTGGCAGGCCTCCGTCCAGATCGTCTCGCCTTCTTCCAACGTGCAGGTGAAGCCGGCCTCGCGAATCGTCACGGATTGTTTTCGTAACGAGCGCAGGTGCATTTCGATGCGGCGCTCCCCCTCGTCATACCTGGCCTCGTGCACGAAGTGCCGCAGCGCGAAGTCGCCGCCGAGCTCGCGGTTGATGCGCGCCAGGAGGTTCAGGTTGAACGCCGCAGTGACACCGGTCGGATCGTCGTAGCCAAGCAGCATCTCGGCCACCGGCTTTTCCAGGTCGGTGCCCAGCAGTAGCGCGTCGCCGGGCAGCAGGCTGCGGCGGACCTCGCGCAGAAACTGCTCGGCAGCGGCCCGGTCGAAGTTGCCCACGGTGCTTCCCAGGAACAGGACCAGCAGCGTCTGGCCCGGTCGGCGCTGTACGGCCACGTGCTGCAGGCCGTCCAGGTAGGATTTCTCCAGGCCGACGATGCTGACGGCGCCCAGGACGGCGAGTTCTTGCTCACACTTGGCCAGCGCCGACGGCGAGATGTCGATGGGATAGTAGTTGACGGGTTCCCGCCGCGCGAGGGTTTCCAGCAGCCAGCGCGTCTTCCGGCCGGTCCCGCTGCCGAGTTCGGCCACGACGACCGGGGGCGGCAGATGTTCCAGGATGGCCGGCGCGTGCCGTCGCAACAGCCGCTCGTCCGCACGGGTCAGGCCGTATTCCGGCAGGAAGGTGATGGCCTCGAACAGCGCCGTGCCGATCTCGTCGTAGAGATAGATGGACGGCAGCTCCCGCTGGCCCGGCTTGCTGAGCCCGTCGCGCACCGCGCGGGCGAAGTCGAGGAGCGCCAGCATTAATTTTCAACGCACCGGAAGCCGGCGTAGACGTACGGGTAGTTCGGCCGGAACCAGTTACGGAACGACCGGCGCAGCAGCCGCGCGGCAGTCCGCGGCGAGGCCCCCTTCAGCACGAAGTGAGCGCCGTCGAAGAAGGGCGCCGAGTAGCTGGGGTAGAACGGGAAGGGTTGGAAGCCGGGAAAGGGCTGAAAGGGCGTCGTTGTCCACTCCCATCCGTTGCCGACGAGCTGGGAGACGCCGAAGGCGCTGTCTCCCAGCGGCGTGGCGGTGACGGGGATGGGGTCCCAGTGCCGGAAGTCGAAGTTGCCGCGCCGCTCGTCGGGCGGCTCGTCGCCCCACGGGTACAAGCGCTCCTCGCCGCTCGGCGCGCCGTAGGCCGCGCGATGGAACTGGGCCTCGGTCGGCAAGGTCTTGCCCGCCCACCGCGCATAGGCCAGCGCTTGTTCGTACGTCACGTACACCGGCCAATCCAGGGGCAGCGGGATGGTGCCCGCCATCGCGAGCCAGAACCACTGATCGCTGCGTCGCGTCCAGAAGGGGGGCGGTCCGGCGCCGGCGCGCACGAACTCCAGGTACTCCCCGTTGGTGACCTTGTACTTGCTGATCGCGAAGGAGGCGACAGAGCAGGCGTGTGCGTCGAATTCGTTGTCCCAGCCGAACGATCCGTCGGGGCTTTGACCGAACCCGTCGTGGCACGGGCGGCCCAGCGTCACAGGACCTTCCGGGATTTCGATCATGGCAAGGTCCGGCGCGGGCCCGACCAGGCGCAGGCGGGTTTGCGGGGGCAGTCTGTGGTCGAGAGAGGCCTGGTGCAGGATGTAGGCGAAGGTTTCGGCGTGCATCAGCCGGTGCTCGACGGCCACGTGGAGGCTCTGCTCCGGCGCCTGATCCAGCACCTCATCTAAGTTGAGGCGGACTCTTTGATTGTAACTGAGGACTTCGTCCACCGTCGGCCAGTCCGACGGCTTGTCGTCTGGCAACTGCCCCACCGGCGGATCGATCCCGAACGCGAACAGCTGATCGAACGAATTCTGAAAGGGCGTCAGGCCCAGCGCGCCCTGGCCGATCTGGTTCCAATCGAACGCGTCCAGGTGGCCGAGGTAGAAGATGATGCGGTGGCGCTCCGGAATCGGCCGCTCGTAAAACGCATCGGGCTTGACCATCCCGAAGAGGGTGTCAGTGCGCGCACGGGCTTCGATGAGGGATCGGGCGAGCGGTGTGTGTGGCCTCATAAGTCGGCCCCTCCGTGGGCACGGGAGGGCGCGGGTGCCCGTTGCTCCACAGGATGCAACGGGTGGATGTGCCCCCTCCCTCTGGATGTCGAGTTGCGGGGTGGGATTGTGCCTCGTCTATGTCAAGGAATGCAAGCGATTACCCCATCGTGCCGACCATGCGGATGCGGTGGTTGAAGGTGTCGGCGATGTAGAGGGTGCCGGCCTGGTCCACGGCGACGCCGAACGGGTAGTTCAGGCTGCACGCGTGGGCCGGGCCGCCGTCGCCGGTGAATTGCGCGGTCCCGTTCCCGGCGATGGACGTGATGATCTTGGACGTTGGGTTCCACTTGCGGATCAGGTGATTGTCGGAATCCGTGATGTAGAGGGTCCCGTCGGCGGCGAGCGCGATGCCGGCCGGACGAGAGAGGCTCGTCGAGAACTCGTTGGGCATCCCCTGGTAGCGATATGCCGTCCCGTCGCCGGCAACCGTGCTGATGGTGCGCGTGGCTAGGTCCACCCTGCGAATACGCCCGCTGAAGGTGTCCGCGATGTAGAGATTCCCCTCGGCGTCCAGGGCCACCCCGCTCGGACCGGACAGAGCGGCGTGCGCGGCCTGGTGCCCGTCGCCGTCGTACTCCCGCTCGCCGTTGCCCGCGTAGGTCGTGATCCGTCCCGTTTCGAGGTCCACTACCCGGACGCGGTAGTTCGCCAGATCGGCGATGTATAACAGATCTCGCTGTTCATCCAGCGCCAGCGCCACCGGTTCGTTGAGCGTCGCTTTGGTGGCTGGCCCGCCGTCGCCGCTGGAGCGCGCCGTGCCGGTGCCCGCCAGGGTCCAGATCGTGCCGGTGGCGGCATCCACGCGCCGCACACGATGATTGAACGTGTCGGCGATGTAGAGGTTGCCGCGCCTGTCCGCGACCACGGCGGACGGGAAGTTGAGCGTCGCTCCGACGGCCGGCTCGCCGTCGCCCTTGAAGCGACCCTTCTCGGCGGACCCGACAAGGAATCGGACGGTGCCGCTCTGGTCGGCAAGCTGCACGACCTTTTCGTCCTTCACCTTGACGGGGTCGGCGAGGGGGTCGAGTTCGTCCCCCCCACCCTGACCCTCCCCCTCGAGGGGGGAGGGATGGGTGGGGGTGGCGGAACCTCCCTTGCCCACGACGGATGTGATGAGGCCGGTGGTCAGGTCCACCTTGCGGATGCGGTGGTTCTCGGAGTCGGCGATGTAGAGCCCGCGGCCGGCGACGGTGATGCTCTTCGGCTCGTTGAGGCAGGCTTTCAGCGCCGGGCCGCCGTCGCCTGAACAGCCCGGGTCGCCGGTGCCGGCGATGGTGGTGATGGTGCCGGGAGCGATGCTGATCATGGGTGGTTAGGCCTTGGTGAGCGCCTGGCGGATGAGCCGCCCCATCTCCTTCGTGCCGACAATTATCTCGGGCGGGGGCCCATCACCCGTTGCATTCGACGGAGCAACGGGTACCCGGGGCGCCCCTCCCGCACCCACCTTGGCGCGCGGCGACCGGATGTCCTTGGTCCGGTAGCCCTGCTCGAGCACCCGGACGATCCCCCGCTCGACGGCCGCCGCCTCCTTGTCCAGGTTGAACGAGTAGCTCAGCATCATAGCCGCCGAAGCGATCGTGCCGATCGGGTTGGCGAGGTCCCGGCCGGCGATGTCGGGCGCGCTCCCGTGGATCGGCTCGTACAATCCGACCGGGCCTCCGGCGCCGACGCGGCTCCCGAGGCTTGCCGAGGGGAGCATGCCGATCGAGCCGGTCAGCATGGCGGCCTCATCGCTCAGGATGTCGCCGAACAGGTTGGTGGTCACGAGCACGTCGAACTGCCTCGGGTTGCGGATGAGCTGCATGGCGCAGTTATCCACGTAAAGGTGCTCTAACTCGACGTCCGGATAGCCCTTGGCGACATCGAGGACCACGCGCCGCCAAAGCGCCGAAGATTCGAGGACGTTCGCTTTGTCCACCGAGGTGACCTTCTTCCGCCGCTTGCGAGCCGACTCGAAGGCGACCTTGGCGATGCGGACGATCTCCGCCGTCGTGTAGACCTCGGTGTTGACGCCCCGCTCGCCGTCCGCTGTTTTCTTGATGCCCTTGGGCTTGCCGAAGTAGATGCCGCCGGTCAGCTCGCGGACGACCAGGAGGTCTGTGCCGGTGATGACCTCCGGCTTCAGCGTGGAGGCGTCCGCCAGGATGGGATACAGCTTCGCGGGGCGCAGGTTCGCGTACAGGCCCAACCGCTCCCGCAGCCCCAGCAGCGCGCGCTCGGGGCGGACCTCGTAGACCAGGCCGTCCCAGTTGGTGCCGCCCACGGCGCCGAGGAGAATCGCGTCGCTCTCCTTCGCGAGCTTGAGCGTCTCCTCGGGCAGCGGCCCGCCGGTCTTGTCGATGGCGGCGCCGCCCACGTCGGCCGCGTGGAACTCAAAGGTGTGGCCGTACTGCGCGGCGACGGCTTCGAGGATTTGCACGGCCTGCGGCACGATCTCGGGCCCGATGCCGTCGCCGGGCAGGACTGCGATGCGCGCCTTCATGTCTTCAGCAGTCCGGCCTGGCGGGCGTACGCGAACACGCCACCGGCCTTGATGATGTCCAGCACGTCGCCGAGCGGGCGCAGGCGGTAGGTCTTCCCGCTGCTCAGGTTCCTCAACGCGCCCGCCGGGATGTCGACCTCCAGCTCGTCGCCGGTCTTGACCTCGGTGATGAGGCGTTGAGTGGATTCGAACGGCATACAGAAGGCGCCGTCCACGATGTTCCGGTAGAAGATCCTCGCGTACGATTCGGCGACGACCGCCTGGATGCCTGCGATCTGCAGCGCCTCGGCGGCATGCTCGCGCGAGGAGCCGCAGCCGAAATTCTTGCCGCCGATCACGATCCGATACGGCGAGCGGTAGTCGTTCTCGGGCACGAACTTGACGTTCCCGTGCGGAAGCCCGGCCGCGGCATCCGGCACGCCCGAGAACGCGTACTTCCCGTAGAGCTTGCGTTCTTCGGGGTCGCTCAGGCTGTAGACCAGGTGTTTCGCTGGGATAATCTGGTCGGTGTCGATGTTGTCGCCGATGACGTACGCTTTGCCTTTAATTAAGTCTTGCATGCTCCCTCACAATACTTCCTCGTCCTCTGCTTTCCACGCCGGGTCTACGATGCAGAAGACTACCACCTGTAACACGTCAAACGCGCGCCCAGCAAGGGATTCATGATTAGACTCGAACAAAATTGAACGCATTCATGATCTCACTCGCTCTCTTCCTGTGGACTTCCTAGAAGTGACGTTGACATTTCTTTTCAAGGCGATTCTCTAGCCTGGCTATCTGTTTTGATAGCAGTGCATGTTTTCTCCTACAAGCATGGATGGTGCGAGAAGAACCGGTGTTTACACTACGCCAAAAAAATTGAACCTTTTTAAATAGTTACGGATCTGACTCCCGACCATCTTTCAGCCAGGCTCGGTGAGGCATCAAGTGGCATCAACTATGCTCCTACTACAAGGACAGATGAAGCGGCATATGGCCAGGAGGAAAAAAGCGAGGAATTGTCTGGAGGAGCAACGCAGTGGTGCCGACTCGGAAAACTAGAGT
>VBOF01000029.1 GCA_005877855.1 Nitrospirota bacterium
ACACGGTTAGAATGGCGGACCAATTCCGGATCCTTGGCCGCTAGCAGGCCGGACAGGGCCTTCCACGCACTGGACGAGTCATGCCGCCCCTGCCACGCGTCCTCGAATTGTTTGAGCGCGCCCCGGAGACCCTCGAGCCGTCGCTTTTTTTCCAGCGATTGATTGATGATCGCGATCAACTCTGTGACGTTGAACGGCTTGAGCAGATAGCCGGACGCGCCGTACCGAAGCCCGTCCATCGCGGATTTCAGGCTCCCGTAGCCGGTGATCACGATGACCTCCACGTGCTCGTAATCGCGCTTGATGTCCTGCAGGAGCTCCGCTCCTTGCTTGCCCGGGAGCTTGAGGTCCAGGGTTACCAAATCGATCGCCTGTTCTTTCAGGAGTTGGAGGGCGGCCTCTGCGCTGTCCACCGAATGCAGGTTGTAGAAGGGACGGAGGATCAGTTTGAGCGCCTCGCGCGGGCCGGCTTCGTCCTCCACGATCAGGATGGTCGGCTTGGACGAGTCTCGCTCCCGAACCGCTTGGTGGCGCTCGTTGGGAACGTGGAACTGGGGAGTCTCTACCGGCACCTCTGTCTCCTATGTCTGAAGAAGCGCATCCTAACGTTGTTCTCTAGCAACTGCCATGCCTTCCGAGATGTTCAGAACCCGCGCTCCCCAATACGCTCAAAGCTGACATGCCCTGTCGCTCCGTTGCGTCGCTGCATCGAGACAGGCAGCAAACATTGACGCTCCCGTACAAAATTGAACAAGGGGGCATTGTATCACAGGTTTGGCCAATTACGAAATTTCGTGCGTTGTAGTCCTGTGCCATCACGACTCATGCCGAGGGCACGTCCTTGGGGCCGGGTGCCGCTTGCGTGTCCGGGCATTTGATCCCGAGCATATCCATCCGATACTTGAGCATCCGTCTGGTGATGCCCAGCAGGGCCGCGGCGTGAGTCTGGACATGGCCCGTCCGCGTCAGGGCATCGAGAATCAACTCTCGTTCAAATTCCTGGACCGCTTTCTCCAGGGAGACCTGTCCGGACAGTGCGCTCTGTCGTAGCCCGGTATGCCGGCTTTCGGTCTTGAGCGTGGTCGGGAGGTGGTCCATCGTGACCTCCGTGCCGCGACACCACACGATGGCCTGCTCGATGACGTTCTCGAGTTCGCGAACATTGCCGGGCCAGTGATACCGCGTCAGCAGTTCCATCGCCTCTTTCGAGATCTCCAGCGGTGGACGTCCCTCTGCCTCCAGCCGCTTGGAGAGGAAATGCTTGGACAAGTACGGGATGTCCTCCCGACGATCCCGCAAGGGCGGTATGGAGAGTACGGCCACGTTGATGCGATAGTACAGGTCTTCCCGGAACTCCTTCCGGGGGACCAGATCCTCCAGGATCTTGTTCGTCGCGGCGATGATCCGCACGTCCACTTTGATCGTTTGCGTTCCGCCGACGCGGGTGAACTCCCGCTCCTGCAGGAAGCGAAGCAGTTTCGCCTGCGTGAGCATGCCGAGGTCGCCGACCTCGTCCAGGAACAGCGTGCCGCCGTGGGCGAGCTCGACCTTGCCGAGCCGGCGCGCCAGAGCGCCTGTGAAGGCGCCTTTCTCATGCCCGAACAGCTCGCTCTCGATGAGGGTCTCCGGGATGGACGCGCAGTTGAGGGCGATGAATGGCCGCTCCTGCCTGGAGCTGTTGTAGTGCAGGGCGCGGGCGACCAACTCCTTGCCCGTGCCGCTCTCGCCGGTGATCAGGACGGTCGTGCGGGTGTCGGCCACCTGCTCGATTTTAGAGTAGATCTCCTGCATGGCCGGGCTCTTGCCCACCAGGTTGTGGAAGGCGTACGACTTCAGGACCTGCGCGCGGAGGTAGCGAACCTCGGACTCCAGCGCCTGTGTAGCCAGGGCCTTGGCCACGATCATGCGGAGTTCCTCGACGTCGAACGGCTTGGCGAGGTAATCGGCCGCGCCGATCTTCATGGCTTCGACGGCGGTCTTGACTGTCTTGACGGCGGTCAGCATGATCACGGGAACTGTGGGGTCCTCCGAGCGCATGGATTGCAAGAGCCCGAGCCCGTCCGACCCAGGCATGAGCACATCCAGAAGCACCAGGTTGGGAAGTTCCTGCCGGAACCGGGCCAGGCCTTCCTGCGCGTTTGTGGCGCACAGGACCTCGTAGGTCGGCTCGAGGGTCATTTGCAGGGAGGCGCGTATCCCCGGCTCGTCGTCGACTACCAAGACCCGTTTCTTCATACGCCGCGCGTTTCCATCTGGGCTTCCAGTACCCGCGCGGGGACAGCCGGCAGGTTCACCAGGAACGTCGTCCCGCGTCCGAGCTCGCTTTTGACTTCGATGTGCCCCCCGTGCTCCTGGACGATCTGGTGCACGATCGTCAGTCCTCGGGGGCTTTGGAGAGCCGGTGGGTGCGCACGATCAACTCGCCGCCGCGGTCGCCCATGGCTTCGATGGCGTTGATGAAGAGATTGAGCAGCACCTGTTTGATCTGTTGGCGATCCAACAAGACTGAGGGCAAATCGGCGGCCAGGTCCTTCTTCAGCCGGACCTCCTTCGAGTCCGCCTTGATTCTGACGAAATACAGGCAGGATTCCACGATGACGTTGATGTCATCCTCTTGGAACTTGGGCTCCATGTAGCGCGCGTAGTCCAGGATCTCCTGGATGAGGCGCTCGATCCGGGCGACATCCTCCGCCACCACGGTGCTGAAGTGGCCGATGAACTCCGGGTCGTCCTTGCGCTCCGGGGTCAATTGGATGAAGGTCTTGATGGACGTCAAAGGGTTGCGGACCTCGTGGGCGAAGCCGCCCGCAATCGTCTCCAGCGAGCGCAGGCGGTCCGTTCTCTGGACGAGCGACCGAGAGTGTTTCAGCTCTTCGTACAGGGCCGCGTTATCCAGGGCGATGGCGGCAGCTTGCGCCAGCGTGGTCAGCAAGCTGAGGTCCTGGTCGGTGTACAGGTAATGGTCGGTCCGTGCCCCCAGGTTGCAGAAACCGACAAGGCAGTTTTTGTTTATGAAGGGAATGCAGACCTCAGCCCCCATGCTCTGGAGGCGGCCGATGACAGGTCGGATTGCATCGTTTTGAGCCGAATGTTTCAACTCCTCCACCACGATAGGAGCTCGACATTTAGCCAGGAAGTCTACAAGGTCGTCATTAGCGTTCAGCCGAGAGTAAATTTTCTCTCCCGAACCGGCCCCATAGGAGGAGGTGGGGATGTAGACGGCTTTTTCCTTATCAACGAGGTACAGCGTGACGGTTTTAATGTTCATGCCGGTGACCAGTGTCCGTACAATTTCCTCGGTGAGCGTTTTGAGATCGAGGATTGTGACCATGGCTTTGGAGAACTTTGATAGGGTTTCGGACATGTCATATCGGCGCCTGAATAAGGTTCGGGCGATTGCATTCTGCGTCTCTGCTTTGAGCCTGCCGGTTCCGATCAGGAGGAGGGCGATGAGCAGGACCAGTAAGATCGAAAACGGATGACTGACTGTGCCGAAATAGGCTTCCTGGGCCATCAGAAGGATGACGTAGGAAGGGGCCAGGAACATAATCAAGAGCATCAGGTAAGTGAGCCCTTTCTCCATTGCCACTATGATATCCATAAGCCGATATTTGACGATGGCATAAGTCATAATGATCGGGTAGAGCACAATGGCGAAATTTCCATATGGATACAGATCGAATCCGAAGATGGGTAGATAGTCTAACGATCCTCCCGAGTAACCAATGCCCGTCGCCAAGAAGAAATATTTGATCTGATTTTGCTTCAGGCCCGAGCTGCGGTGATGGGTCTTGAGAAGCTCATAATGGCTGAAGAACACCATTCCGACCCACCACAAGAAGAACAACGGGAACAAATGACCGGGTTGGGAGTAATAAAAGGATGAAAAAGCCAACCGGGTTCCCGAGAAGAACCACTCGGTGAAGATCACAGGAAAGAAGATCACCCCGATGGCATAAGACAGATAGAGGAATCGCTTTTCTGAACGTTCGCAGAATACGTGGACGAAATGGTAGAACAGGATAGGAATCCACAGCACGCCACAGGCAAAAGCAAGGCGCCATGCCCACAAGGCCTCCGTCTCAGTTCTCGCAAGGCCGATCCAGAGGCCGCCCAATCCCCACACCGCCACCGAAGCGGTAAAGACGAACCAGAGCCTGTTGAGCGGCTGGGTTCTACCTTTCAGGTAGACGAAATACCCAAAGCTTAAAGAGGTAATGCCTGTTAAGAGCCCGGAAAGCGCGAAGGGATTCATGTCTTGTGACGGAATGGCGTTTCAGGTTGCGGGATGGGTCGCGATGGGGAAATGAAAGTTCTGGGAATGTGAGTGTGTGAGGTGCAGGACCGACCGTCAAGTGCTGTTGATCGCAAGGCGTCCATGGCTTCATTCTCCTGACGCAGGATCTCATCCACATGCTTGCACAGAACGTGCTTGGTGCCTACACGTGAGGCTCTTTGTGGAAACTGGACATTTATTTTTCTGATGCCGCATAAGCTCTGTTGACCTCGTAGGTGTCAGTACAATTATAACAGGCCTCTAAAGCCATCAAGAAATATTCAAAGCTTCGCTGCGTGGCGAAAATGACTTTTTCTTGCAGCTCCTTCGTGGTCGCATAGGTTTTCATGACCTCAAGGGCTTGCAAAGGATGCAGGTCATCGTAACGGCCGTGCCCCTCCATCCACCAATAGGCTTTCTTATCCAGGTGGACGCCTTCCATGCCATCGTAGTGCGGAAAGCCCTTGATCGTTGACTTTGCGATGTCCTGAGTGACGCCTTCAACCGAATAATTAGTGGCGCCCACTGCCTCTGCAAGCGACCCACGGGTGTTAATGGACCAAAGCCAGTGTGTGAGCGCTTCAACCTCAGGAAGCGGCTGGACCGTATAGAGCACATATGGATCGATGCCGAATCCCTGAGCCATGTAGACCCACTGTTCTGCATGCCGTTTCTCGACGCGGACATTGTCGATCATGTACCCACGAGAACGCGAGTCATGGGTCTTGGTGATGTTCAGCGCGATCCATTTGGGGAAAGTTTCGATGAAAGGGTACAATTGAACGATCCACGTCCTCATCTTTCTGACCGGAAGGGTCCCGGCAGAGGCTTCCCTGACAAGTCTGGATTCCAGGATAGCATTCCGATAGGGCTCAAGGCACCGATTCATGTCAAGAATCCAGGCAGGGTGTGGGGTGAAGCCCTTCCTTGTCTTCCCCTCCTTTGGTCTTTCCGTCGAATGAGATTCGGCAGCGAAGGTAGGTAATCGCGCGGCTTCCAGAGCCAGAGTGTCGCGGGAGACCTGAATCTTCACCAGCGAATTCTCTTGCATACGCGAACTCTGTTTCAGCGCTTCTATCGCTGAGATCAGGATTTTCTGTTCCCACTCTCGGATCGCAGAAAACCTGATCTGGATGCCATACGCGTCGGATGGGCTCTTTCCGCTTTGGGTGCAGAGGGCGACCTGACCGGATAGGTTCAGATAACACACATTCTCCCCGAAGGAGAACTGCAGGCTCAGGGGAGTGCCGGGTTTCAGGGAACTGGCGCTGATCAAGCGCAGGCCGTCTTGAGTAAGAGCCTTCGTGTAACCGGCGATTGCTTTGTCCCCAACCGGTAACTCGAAAGGAATCCGCAGGGCTGTCTCCACGCCACTGGTTGTCTTACGTGTACGATGCTCAACTGTTTTTTTTGTAGACATAACTGTATTCCTTACGATCCTTTTGCGGACATTACTGTATTCCTCACGGTCCGATGTGGCTGGACCTCCTTCACGGAAGCTTCATATGATAGTATTTTTCATAAGAAATGCAACAATTGCAACAAGATAAGCTTCCATAGCACTAATGCTATGAGTTTTAATATGCTAACTCTGTGGTTCTAGGGAGGAGGTAGGTTTTGACTTGGTTGGTCTAAGTGTTTGAGAATTTAGGAAAAGTCGAGACCCGTCTCTTCATACGCCACGCGTTTCCATCGGGGCATCCAGCACCCGTGCGGGGACAGCCGGCAGGTTCACCAGGAACGTCGTCCCGCGCCCGAGCGCGCTTTTGACTTCGATGTGCCCCCCGTGCTCCTGGACGATCTGGTGCGCGATCGTCAAGCCCAGGCCGGTCCCTTCATGCTCTCGGCTCTCGTGCTTGGTCGTGTAGAACGGGTCAAAGATGTGCTCCAGGTCCACAGGGGAGATGCCGCAGCCGGTGTCTGTGACTTCGATCTGAACCCAGGTGTCCTCGGGGATTTTGGAGAGGCGGTGG
>VBOF01000010.1 GCA_005877855.1 Nitrospirota bacterium
CAGGCGCGCGTAGTTGTTTTCCTCGACCGCCTTCAGGAACTGCGGCAGGATGCGGGTCCGGGCCGCCGCCTCTTCGACCGTCAGCCCCTTGGCCTCGCGGGCCCGCTGGAAATATTCGCCTAGCGAGTCTCCCATGCACCCCCTGCTCGATTCGCCGCGATCTCACGCCACGGTCGTTACCGAAGCTGCCTCATCATCTTGACCGCCTCCGCGCCGGCGGTGCCCTGGGGGTCCAAGGCCTTGACCTGGGCCAACGCCTCACGGGCCTTGCTGTCTTCGCCTTGCTGCATGTGCAGCCTCCCCAATTCGAGATACACCAGTGCGCGTGGCACATTAGGAGGATCGATCTTCAAGGCGTCCTGGTAGGCCCGGATGGCGCCGTGGACATCGCCCTGCTGTTGCAGGGCCGCACCAAGATTGATGTACGCCTTATCCGGCGTCGCATAGAGCGGGAGCGTCGCCGCCTTTTTGAGCACCTCGATCGCCTCCGGCAGGTGGGACAGGAAGATCAAGGTCCGGCCCAGATAATTCAGGGCCTCCCCATCGTGGGGATTCAGCTCCACGCAGGTTCGGAACTCATGCTCGGCGTTCGGGTATTCCTTCCTGACAAAGTAGACATGCCCGAGCGTGTAGTGCGCATCGCGGTTGGCCGGATTGGCCTGGATCGCTTTCTGGAAGGAGACGAACGCCCGTTGCTGGTCGGTATCCAGAACGGACAGGCCCTCCTTGTAATAGCCTTCCGACTCCTTTTCCCGCTTCTTCATCGTCTCCACACTGACACAGCCGGCGAGGAAACTGCCGGTCACGAAGACCACCAGCATACGCGTCCAGACACCGCCAGATCCGAGACGACCGCACTCCGCCATCACGCTTCCCTCCTTAGACATCCTCGAAGAACGTCAGTCGCTTGAATACCTTGAACCGGTCTTCTATTTCCTTGTAGTCCAACTGGCGCAGCCGATCAAGGCTGAACTCTTCGACCGCGAAGGAGGCCATCACGCTCCCGAAGACGACGGCCCGGCAGAACGCCTCTTCGCTGAGATTGCCTGTGCTGGCCAGGTATCCCATAAACCCGCCGGCGAAGCAGTCCCCGGCGCCGGTCGGGTCCTTCACCTGCTCGAGCGGGAACGCAGGGACGGCGAAGATGCGGTCCCGGCTGAACATCAGGACTCCGTACTCGCCGCGCTTGACGATCAACGTCGAAGGGCCGGCCGTCCGGATCGTGCGGGCCACCTTCACGAGGTTCGGATCGCCCCCCAGCGCACGGGCCTCCCCATCGTTGATGATGAGCACGTCCACATCCTTGAGGAGACGCACGAGCGCCGAGCGCTTGCCCTCGATCCAGAAGTTCATCGTGTCGCAGGCCACCAATGCTGGCCGCTTCACCTGCTGCAGGACGGTGTGCTGCAATTCCGGATCGATGTTGGCCAGGAAGAGCAAGTCTGGCGACTGGTAGGCCTCTGGGATCCGGGGACGGAAGGTCTCGAAGACGTTCAATTGTGTTTCGAGGGTCCGCGCCTCATTGAGCTGGTGGGAGTACTCCCCACGCCAGCGGAAGGTCTTGCCCGGACGTCGCTCCAGCCCCGTCAGATCGATCCCCCGCATCTGTAGGAACTTGAGATGGACCTCGGGAAAGTCCTTCCCCACGACCGCGATGAGGCTGACGGGGGTGAAGTAGCTCGCGGCGGTCGCGAAGAAGGCGGCCGAGCCGCCCAGCACGTCGTGCTGCTCGCCAAACGGGGTCTTGACGGTATCGAGCGCCACCGACCCGACCACGAGAAGCTTCAGCATGGCAGGACCTACGCGCCTTTCTTCGGTTCCACCGACGGTCCCAGCAAGAGCGACAGTCGCTTGCGGGTCGCTGCCGGGATCTGGTGGCGGGGCGTCAGCACCGCCGTTTCGAGCGCGCGGGCGCAGGAGCACGGGCGGTCCCCGGTCAGAGCCGGCGCGACGGTTTGGATGATCTGCCGAGACAGGGCGACGTTGCGATGCAGGGTCTCGATGATGGCGTCCACCGTGACTGCATCGTGCCCTGGATGCCAGCAGTCATAGTCTGTGACGAGCGCCAGGGTGGCGTAGCACAACTGGGCCTCGCGCGCGAGCTTGGCCTCCGGGAGATTGGTCATGCCGATCACGTCCACGCCCCATTGCCGGTAGATGAGCGACTCGCCGCGCGTGGAAAACTGCGGACCCTCGATACAGAGGTAAACCCCGCCTTCATGGACGGTGGCGCCGCATTTGCGCGCGGCCTCAGCCAACTTGCCGGCTTCGTCCCGGCAGACGGGGTCCGCCAAGGCGACGTGCGCCACCAAGCCCCCTTCGAAGAAGGTGCCGATGCGGCGCTTGGTCTGGTCGTAGAACTGGTGGGGGATGACGACGTGCCCCGGTGGCAACGCCTCCTTCATGCTGCCCACGGCGCTCACGGAGACGACGCGCTCCACGCCCAGCTTCTTGAGCGCGTAGATGTTCGCGCGGTAATTGATCTCGCTCGGAGAGAGCCGATGTCCCCGGCCGTGGCGAGCCAGAAAGGCCACGCGCACGTTCTCCAAGTCGCCCACTGCGATCTCGTCGGACGGGGGACCGAATGGCGTGGACACCCGGACGCGCGTGACGCGCGTCGGGCCCTCCATCTCGTACAGCCCGCTGCCGCCGATGACCCCGAGGAAGGGTGCGCGTGAAGTTTTCACTCAGGCCACCCGACCCATCGACACAATCCCTGCCAGACTCGGGTGATCCAGGATTCGCTGCGCGACCTGTCCGGCCGTATCCTGCTCGGTGATGGTCAGCCACGTCATGGCGGGATCGCTCCGGAACCACGTGAGCTGGCGTTTCGCAAAGTGGCGGGTGTCCCGCTGCAGGCGCCGGACGGCTTCTTCCCATCCGTACCGGCCCTTGAGATAGCCGGTCATCTGCCGGTAGCCGAGCGCTTTCATTGAACCCAGCGATTCATCATAGCCGCGGGCCAGCAGGCCGCGCGTCTCCTCGACCAGGCCGTCGCCGATCTCGCGGAGCACGCGGGCGTCGATCCGCCGGTAGAGCGCTGGGCGGTCCATCGTGAGTCCCATCATGACGGACGGGAACAGGCGCTCCCGGAACTGATGGCGCTCGTGCCATTGGGAGAGCGGCACGCCGGTCCGGAGCGCCACCTCCAAGGCCCGCACAATCTTGTTCCGGTCACGGACATGGAGGGTGGCGGCGCGTACGGGGTCCACCTGGGCCAACCGGTGCCACAGGTGACCCGGGCCGTAGGCAGCTTCCTCCGCGAGCAACTGCCGCCGCAGGCCCCAGTCGGCCGGAGGTCCCTCCCACAGGCCGTAGGCAAGGGCGCGCACGTACAGCCCCGTCCCGCCCACGACGAGCGGCACGCGCCCTTCCGTGTGCAACCGGGCGATCTCCTGCGACGCCAGCCGGCGGTACAGGCCGACGTTGAAGGGCTCGTCCGGCTCGACGAGATCGATCAGCCGATGGGGCACGCCATCCCGCTCCGCCGGCATCGGCTTGTCCGTGCCGATGTCCATGCCGCGGTACACCTGCGTCGAGTCAGCCGTGAGAATTTCGGTGCCGAGCGTCTTCGCGACCTGGATCGCCACCCGACTCTTCCCGATGGCCGTCGGCCCGACGAGAAACATTACAGGAAGCAAGTTGCCATCCACGTCTACCCTCTCGTCATTGCGAGCGACCGAAGGGAGCGCGGCAATCTCGATATCCAGCCAGAGATTGCTTCCTCCCTACGTTTCTCGCAATGACAGCCTTTAGGTCCATCCCAAGCGTCCGAAGATGCGGTCGAGCTCCTCGATCGTCAAGCGCATGGCGATGCGGCGCCCGTGCGGACACGTGCTGGGCAACCCCGCCGCGCGCCAGTCCTCCAGCAGCCTCCGCATCTCAGGGACTTCGAGCACCCGTCCCGCCCGCACCGCGCTGTGGCAAGCCACGGACGCGAGGACGCTATTGTAGCGCTCCTGCATCGAAGGCGTCGAGGGCCACGCGTCCCAATCTTCCACCAGCGCGCGCAGGAGGGTCTGCGGGTCGCCTTGGCCAAAGAGCGCCGGCAGGGCTCGCACGACGACGCTCCCTTGACCGAACTCCTCGACCTCGAACCCGAGGCGCCCCAAGTCCTCAAGGTGCGCGCGGACCGAGACGGCTTCGGCGGCGGACAGCTCCACGATCTGGGGCAGGAGCGCACGCTGGGAGGCGATCTGGCCAGCCTCGAACTGCCGTTGCAGGCGGTCGAACAGCACCCGCTCGTGCGCGGTGTGCTGATCCACGATCTGGATCTCATCGCCGACCTGGGCCACCAGGTACCGGCTGGCGATCTGCCCCAGCGGCCGTACCTCCTCCTGGGCCACCGCCGGGAGATACGCCTGCCTCGGCTCCGCCACGCCCGCCAGGCGCGGTTGTCGTTCGGCCAGTACGTCCGACGCCAAGCCGGCATACTCGGGCACGGTACGGGTGCCGTCCCTTGCAACCGGACGGTCACTGCTCCCCGGCGGCGCCCAACCCGACACCACGGTCTCCCGGGAGGCGACGGACGCGGGTGCCACCGAAGCCTGGATCCGCGAGCGGACCCACTCATGCACCTGTTCCTGATCCGCGAAGCGCACTTCGCGCTTCGTCGGGTGGACGTTCACATCCACCTGCCGCGGATCCACCCAGAGCGACAGGACGAAGCGGGGCTGGTGCCCCCTGGCCAGGTATGTCCCGTAGCCTTCGTAGACGGCGTGCACGATCGTGGCGTTCTTCACCCAACGGCGGTTCACGAATAGATCCTGGGGCGTCCGGGTGAGCGCCGTCTCCAGCGGGCGGGCGCAGAGCCCTTCCAGACGGAACCGGCCGGCTTCCTCCCGCAGACCCACGGAGGCATCCACCAGTTCCGCGCCGTACACCTGCTGCACGCGATCCCGCAGGGTGGGAACCACGGGATAGTCCGCCACCGCATGGCCGTTGTGCGTCAACCGGAAGTGGATGTCCGGAAACGCCAGCGCCTGCCGCTGCACCACCTGGCAGACATGCCCGAACTCCGTGGCGGGGCTCTTGAGAAACTTCTGACGGGCGGGGGTGTTGTAGAACAGGTCCGTCACTTCGACCGTGGTGCCGGGAGCCGCCGCAGTCTCCCGCTGTTGGTGCAACGCGCCGCTCTCGAACCGGATCTCCGTGCCCACCGAGGCGCCGGCCGCGACCGTGACGAGCCGCACCTTGGACACCGCCGCGATGCTGGGCAAGGCTTCGCCGCGAAAGCCCATGGATTGGATGGTGAAGAGGTCGGCCTCGGTGCGGATCTTGCTCGTGGCATGGCGCTGGAACGCGAGCGCCGCCTCCTCCGGCGTCATGCCTTGCCCGTCGTCCGTCACCCGGATGGCGCGCCGCCCGGCCTGCTCAACGTCCACCGATACGCGAGTGGCCCCGGCGTCGATGGCGTTCTCCACCAGTTCCTTCACCACGGAGGCGGGCCGCTCGACGACTTCGCCGGCGGCAATCTTGTTGATGACGTCGCCCGGGAGGACCGCGATCCTGGACGTCATTGAAGCTCGGCGAGCCGCCGCCTGGCCAGAGCGGCCTCGGCTGACTGCGGGTACTCGTCCACCACGCGCTTGAGGAGACCGCGCGCCTTGACGAGGTTGCCCAGTTCGGCATAGGCCACGCCCGCCTTCGCCAACGCGGCGGGAACCTTGTCGCTCTTGGGATAGTTGGCGATGACCCGCTCGTACGCCTCGATCGCTGGGAGGTAACTCCTCTTGTTGAAGTAGGCCTCGCCGATCCAGTACTGCGCGTGGGCTGTCAGGCTGGTCTCGGGAAATTTCTTGAGGAACTCCTCGAAACCCGCGACCGCCAGGTCGTAGTTGCCCTTCAAATAATCGTTATAGGCCTGATTGTACGCCGCTGTGGGCGTGAGCGCGGCAAAGGGAACGTCGAGCCCGCCCGCCTTGGGCTTGGCTGCGGCCGTGTCGTCGGGCTTGACGCCCGGTGCCGGAGCCTTGGCCTGAGGCAGGGCCGGCCCCTCTTCCCGGCGAGTGGATTCATCCAGGCGCCGGAGCAGCTCGCCCAGCTTCTGGTCGAAGCCCTGCTGCCTGAGCTTGAGGCTCTCGATCTTAGCCTCCAACGCGTCCACCTTCGGCGCAACATCGCCCGACTTCTGGAGGCGATCCGCTTCCTCCAGACGCTTGCGCAACTCGGCCTCGGTCTCTTTGAGCTTCCGTTTCTCGGCTTGGAGCTCGCGGACCTCGTCGCGCAGTTCCACGAAATCCGCCGTCGGCACGCACCCACCCAAGATCAGACCAAGAGAGAGGAGGATAGCGCGTCTCATTTCAGGAAGGCCAGCTTGGCTTTTGCCCGTTGGGAGTCCTCGGACTTGGGGTAGTCCGCGATCAGCTGCCGGAGGGCGGATTTGGCGGCCTCCTTGTTGTTCAGCTTCAAGAAGGCCATGGCTTTGCGATAGAGCGCCGCCGCCGCCTTTGTGCTCTTGGGATAATTCTTGATGACCTGCTCGTATTCCTCTAGGCCGCGCGCGTAGTCGCGCGCCTGGACGTAGCACTCACCTATCCAGAAGTGGGCGTTGGGAGTCAGCGGCGAGTCCGGATACTGGATCAGGAACGACCGGAACGATGTGAGCGCCACGTCGTAGCGCCCTTGTGTATATTGTTGGTGGGCCAAATCATAGGCTTCTTTGTCGCTCAACACTGGCGCCGGCGTAGCCCCCGCGACATTCTCGGACGGCTCCTTCCGTGCCTTCCCGGGGCCGGCTGGCGCAACCGCCTCCTGGCTCTCCACTCCCCCAGCATGTTTGCCCACCGACTCTTCCATGACCCGCTTCAACTGCCCGATGCCGCGCGCCGTGTCGTTGACCGAGGCCACCGCAGCCGCCACAGTTTTGTCCAGCGCGTCCAGACGAGACGACATCGCTTGGTTATCGGCTTCGAGCCGTTTGGCCAGCGCCTCCAGCTTGACAGCCTGATCCCCCTGCTGGGTCGCCAGGGTCCCGACTTTCGCCCCCGTCCGGTTGGTCAGGTCGGTGAGCCGCCGGTCGACGTCGGTCGCCCTGTCGTTCAGCGAGTGGAGAACCTCCCCCCCTTCGGAGAGCACGCCCTGAAACCGCTTGACCTCGGCCGAGAGCGGCCCCGTCTGGATGTCCACCTGTTTGATCGCCTCTTCCAGTCTGGCCAGGACCGCGGCGTGCTGGTCCATCTGGGCCGAAAGCTTGGTCCCCACCTCTCGGACCTTCTCGTTCACTTGGTCTATGTTCCTGTCGGTCGCCTCGGCGCGCTTCTCATACCCGCCCAGACGCTGGTCTTGGGTGTCGAGACGATCCTGGAGCTTCTTCTCCAGAGAATAGACCTGAGCCTTTTGGTCGTCGAGTCCGCTCAGGAGGGCGTCGATGTCCCGGCGTTGGGTCTCCAATCGCCCGAGGATCTGAGAGAGGTCCTGACCTTTGAATTCGCGGATGCTCGTCTCCAGTTCGGCGTTGCGTTGACGGGCTTCCTTCAATTCGGTGCGGAGCTCTTCATGCCTGCTCAGGAGGTCGCGGGACGTGTTGCGGAGATCCTCCTGCGATGCGCAGGCAACCAGGAGCCATCCCAGGCCGAGCGCCAGAAAGGCGAAAACGGCCCGCGGGCGGGGCCTGGTCATTTCGCACCCTCTAGTGCGAGATGCGCCCGACGATTCCTCCAGTAGCACGACTCGTCGTGCTCGGTACATACGGGACGCTCCTTGCCGTAACTGGTCACCGTGACCGGATTCTTCACGCCCAGCGACTCCAGATAGCGGCGGGTCTCCAGGGCGCGCTTCTCGCCCAACACGAGGTTGTATTCCCGGCTGCCGCGCTCGTCGCAGTGACCCTCGACGAGGAGTTTGACCGTCGGATTCTGCCTGAGGAAGTCGGCGTTCTGCGCCAGGTTCTTCATCCCCTCGCTGGATAGGGCCCACTTATCGTACGCAAAATAGATGTCCGCGAGTTCACGCTTCGCCGCTTCCCGTGCCTGGCGTGCCGCAATCTCCGCCGTATCGGCTTTGCCCACCAGCGGCGCTTGGCGCTTCACCGCTTCTTCCGACGGACCCTGAGAGAAACCCTGCAACGGCGCGCTCCCGACTCCGCCCGACTCCGTCGTCGCACCGGCTCCAGCCCCAGTCTTGCCCTCGCCTTCCGTGGTCCCCATCACGTTCGTCTTGGAACATCCGCCCAGGGCCAGGATCCCGACCAACCCGATCATCACCGCCACCTTGAGGTATTGTGATTGTTCTGTCATGCGTCTCATCTGCACGTACTCCTTTGTATGCGAAGGCATGGCTCTCACGGATCCGGTCGCTTCGCCCACCAGAGGTTCCTCGCACGGCGAGGGCTCACGATGCCGACCACGCAGGATCATCGTTGAACTTCCCACTGGTCGTCAACCGTTCCAGGCCAGTGCCGTCGGCGTTGATCATATAGATATCCCGCCTCCCACTGCGAGTGGAACTGAACACGACGTGTCGCCCGTCTTGCGACCACGAGGGCGACTCGTCGTTGCTGCTCCCCGTCGTCAACTGCCGCCACTGCTGGCCATCGGGGCTGATCAGGCAGATCTTGAGGATTTGCCGCTCGTCGCGGCACACGTATGCGAGCCAATTCCCCTTGGGCGACCATACGGCTGATGAATTATAACTCCCATGTCGGTCCGGATAGGTCAGGGCCCGGACGTTCGTGCCGTCCGCGCTCATGAGATAGATCTGTGGCGTGCCACCCCGGTCCGAAGTGAAGGCGAGCTCGCGGCCGGTCGGTGACCACGTCGGGGCGAGGTCAGCGGCCCCATGCTCGGTCAGCCGTTCGAAGCGCCTACCGGACTTGTCCACCTTGTAGATCTCCGAATTTCCGTCCCTGGTGGTCGCGAACGCGAGTTCATCCCCGCTCGGGGACCATTCAGGAGTGATGTTCAAGCCCGGTAACGCGACGAGCGTCCGTCTTGCGCCGGTCACCAGATCCAACTCTTCAATCTGCGGATCATCCCCTTTGCGATACGTCACAAACGCCAGCCGCCGTCTATCCGGCGACCAGGTGGGCGCTAGGTTCAAAGACGCATCGAAGGTCAACTGCCTGAGGTTATAGCCGTCATAATCCATCACGAAAAGTTCCTTCGCTCCGCCCCTTTCCGACACGAAGGCGATCTGGCTGCGGGCAATCCCTTGTTCCCCGGTGTAGTGGAAGACGATCTCGTCAGCCAGGCGATGGACCATGTGCCGGACCACCTCGGAGGATCCGACATACCGTTTGTGTCCGACTTCGCCGCGTGAGGACTCGAAGAGGACCCCGTCCATGACGATCTCCCTGCCACGCGGCAGCAGGGTTCCCCAGACCTGCACCGGCAGCCCCGCTTCACCGGCCTTTTGAAGGGCCTCAGGCGCTGGCTGGGAATTCATCCCCGCCGTGATGCCGAGACGCTCCAAGTCGGCGACGTCGAAGAGGAGTGACCGCCGGAGATCGGCCTTCAGCACGTCCGCCGCAGGCTGCCCCGGCACGGGAGTCGCGCTCTTAAAACTGTAGACCGCAATAGGGATCTTCTGGATCGCCCCGCGGGTGGCATCGATGAACACCTCGACCGCTCCTGTCGTCACCGCGAAGATAGCCGAGCCCGCCAGCGCCATGAGCAGCGCCTGCGGACCGGCGGGCCAGCGAACTGCGGACAGTTGACGACGATGGGCCATGGGAGCTTACGAGTCCTGCCGCTTAATATACGTGAAGCTGGTGACCGCCACAAACGGCTCCCCCTGCATCTCGTCCGGAAGTGGAGGGACACGCCGGAGATCCTGCAACACGCTCAGGACCGCACGGTCATACGCGTCGTTCCCCGACGACGTGTACAGGGCGATGTCCCGGATCTCCCCATCTGGTTGAACGACAATCCGCATCGTGGCGGTAGAGTCGCCGGCGCTCTCGAGTACTTGCCGGACAGCGGGATTGGTATCCGCATTCCAGACGCGATTGATCGCCGCTTCAAGCAGCGGGCAATAGGCCCGCGCCTTGGGCGGGCAGCGCTCCACGGCGGCGGGGTGAACCACTGCAGCCGTTCCTTGAGGGGCGCGCGCGACGGCCGGAGGTTGCACCTTCTGGACCGGCGCGGGCTCGGCCGGCGCCGGCGGAGTATCGAGCAGTTTCCTGATCTCCTCGCTCGTCTGCGACGGGGGTGCCGGAGCCTGGGTCGGAGCAAGCGGCTTCGTGACAGGCGCAGGGGCTGGTTGGGCCAGGGACTCCTCGGCCTTTTTGAGGGCTTCGGCAAGATCCCGTGAAGACGGGGGCTTCGGTGATAAAGGTTCGGTTTGCGTCTGGGGTGCCTCTTGTTCCACTCGTGGTTTGGCCAGCGGGACAGTAGATGGTTTTGGCTGGCTCTTTGACGTTTTCTCCGCAGGAAGGACCGGGACCACATCCTTGGGCACGGTGATCTCCTGGAGATGCTTCTGCAACAACGCCGCCTTGGGCGACGGGGTCGCTGTCGCAACTTTCGGCGTGGTCGTGGCTGTCTTCGGCGGAGCGTGAGGCGGAGCGGGCTTCAGCTGCGGAACAGGGGCTGGCTCGACCTGAGCCGGCGCCGACGGTGACACAAGCAGCACCTCGATGGTTGAGGCACCCCTCGGCGGGATCTTCGTCAACGGGACCGTCGTCAGGGCCACCAAGGCGGCCACGTGGGCCACCAGAGAGACCAGAGCGGTGCGCCGCATGTCAGAGGGGATGCCGGCCGTCATGGGAATTTCAGCCGCGCGCCTTATGGGATCCGCTCCTCATGAGGACTCAGCGGGTCGGTGACCATACCCAGCTTTGCAATGCCCGCCTTCTTGACGCTGTCCATGACCTCCACGACCGTCCCGTAGGGAACCGACTGATCGGCCCGGAGAAACACCGAGACTCCAGGGTCTTTGTGGCGCAGCGCGTCCAGCCTCGTCTGGAGCAAGCCCAGGGGGACCGGATCCTTGTCGATATAGATGCGGCGATCCCGCTCGACCGTGAGCACCACCCGCTGCTCTGGCTTGATCGTATTGGTCGCCGACTGGGGCAACGTGATGTCCATGCCACGGTAGAGCATCGGAGCCGTCACCATAAAGATCACCAGCAGCACCAGCACCACGTCCACCAACGGGATCACGTTGATCTCGGCGAGGAACCGGCGGCGGCGGGCTTCGATCATGGTCGGCTCGCGTCTTCCTGGAGACCCCGCATCTCCAGCGCGTTGGTCAGCTCGATCGCGAAGCGGTCCATCTGGAACGCCATCCTACGGACCCGCGTCAGGAAATAATTGTACGCGATGACCGCCGGAATGGCCGTGAACAGCCCGGCGGCCGTCGCCACCAGAGCCTCGGCCACACCCGGCGCGACCGCCGCGATGCTGGCCGTTCCCTGCACGCCGATCTCCCGGAAGGCGTCGATGATACCGAGCACGGTTCCCAACAGCCCGATGAACGGGGTGATGTTTCCGGTCGTGGCGAGAAACGGCAGGTCTGTCTCCGTCCGGGTGATCTGTTCCTGGATCGCGTGCGCCAGGACTCGCTCTACGGCGCGCTGGGTCGGCAGTCCCGCCTCGCCCTCACCCACCCCCTCGATCGCCAGCCGAGAGCCCGGATTCCCGTTCCCGCCGAGTTGATAGCACCGGGCGACTTCAGCGAAGACCGCGGCCGCCGAACTGTCTCGGTGCAGGTGCAGATCACGGGAAGCCGCGAGTGGAGACTCGTTGCGCCGGTAGGTTTTCAGGAAACGCAGGTCCGCGGCTTCCTGACGGCGGAAGAACCGCCACTTGTACAGGATCACGGTCCACGACCCGATGGAGAAGATCAACAGGATCAGGAGGACGATCTTGGAGACCAGTCCCAGGGAGGATAGGAGATCTAAGAGACCCGAATGAAACAGCATGACGCGCGCCCCCCCTCATCTTCGCGGATGTGTCGTCCCACGCCGTTGTGCGGCGCACACAAGAAAATGGCGGGGCCGACGGGATTTGAACCCGCGACTTCCAGATTGACAATCTGGCGTCCTAAACCAGGCTGAACGACGGCCCCAAAATACAGTCGTAGCAAAAAAGGTGGTAGGCGGAACAGGGGTCGAACCTGTGACCTCTGCCTTGTAAGGGCAGCGCTCTGACCAGCTGAGCTATCCGCCCAAACAGATGCAAAAATAAATCCGCATCACTCGTAAAAATCGACTCGCATACTAACAACTCCCTGCCGTCCTGTCAACCGACTCCCAGCATTGTCACCCCTGTAGATGGCTCCCCTCGACACGACTTACCCCCTCGGATGGAAGCGCTTGTGGAGGTGCTTCAATCGCCCACGCTCAACGTGGGTGTAGATCTGGGTCGTCGTAATATTGGCGTGCCCCAGCAGGCTCTGCACCACCCGCAGATCGGCCCCGCGCTCCAGGAGGTGCGTGGCGAAGGAATGCCGCAACATGTGCGGAGAGATCGGCCGTCGGATGCGCGCGTCGCGGGCATAGCGACGCATGATTTTCCAGAATCCCTGCCGCGTCAGGCCCCGCGCGGAACGTGTCACGAAAAGACAGTTGGAGCTGCGGCTCTTGAGCAAATGGGGGCGCCCTGAAGCCAGATAGCGGCGCAGCTTCCGGATCGCCACCGCCCCGAGTGGCACCACGCGTTGCTTGGACCCCTTGCCGGTGGCGCGGAGAAAGCCGGCTGAGAGGTTGATGGTATCGAGGTCCAGTTTGACCAGTTCGGAGACGCGAAGCCCGGTCGCGTAAAGGACTTCGAGCATGGCGTCATCGCGCAGGGCTTCAGGATGGCGGCCTCTTCCGGCATCGTTCCGGCCGGGGGCGTCCAGCAAGCGCTGCACCTCGGCAATGCTCAGCGCTTTGGGAAGCCGCCGCGACCCGGTGGGCACGGTGACGTCTAGGAACGGATCGTGGCGGAGATGGCCCTCGCGAAGGAGAAACCGGTAGAATCCACGGCACGCAGCCAGGCACCGCGCCACCGAGGGAGAGGCCAGGCCCTGACCCCGCAAGAACTCCAGCAGTCGCGGGATATCCGCGCGGGACAGCGCTACAGGGGTTTTGCGCCCCTGCAGCTCGAGGAAAGCCTGCAGCTTGGCAAGATCACGCCGATACCCCGCCACCGTGTTCGCGGAGAGTCCCCGCTCCGAGAGCAGCCCGGCCAGGTAGTGATCGATCCCCTGCGCCTCGCTCACGCGTGCCTCCGCTGAACAGCAGAGCCTCAAAGGCCACCGCGACCACCGAAGGGGACGGAGTCGCCTCCGTCCCCTTCGAAGCCGCGGGTTACCGGTTCGGCTGCGGCGTGAAGCGCGGGTAAGGTTTGACCGCTCGATAGCCCTTCGGGAAAAGCTTCTTGGCGTCGTCGTCGCTCACCGACGGGACGATGATGCAGTCCTGCTCATCCTTCCAGTGGACCGGCGTCGCCACCTTGAACTTGGCGGTGAGTTGCAAGGAATCCACCACGCGCAGCAGT
>VBOF01000205.1 GCA_005877855.1 Nitrospirota bacterium
CTGGTCCTTCCGGTCCTGGCGGCCGTACCCGTAGTACGGGATCACGGCGGTGATCCGATAGGCCGAGGACCGCTTGAGGGCATCAAGCATGAACAAGAGTTCCATCACCTGCTTGTTGACCGGATCGCAACACGACTGGCAGACGAAGACATCCTTGCCCCGCACGTTCTCGTTGATCTGCACCCGAATCTCGCCATCACTGAACAAGGAGACGAGCGCGTCCCCTTGCCCGACCCCCAGGCAATCGCACATCTCTTTGACGAGCGCCGGGTTCGAGTTCCCGGCGAACATCTTCAACTCATGCACCCAGATGCTCCCTTCTAGGTGGATGCCGGTGATTCGTCACGGAGGAGAACGAGCTACCCTAATCTA
>VBOF01000206.1 GCA_005877855.1 Nitrospirota bacterium
GAGCGACCGCGAGGCGGGGCAGACGACCGGGCACTCTCCCGACCTGGCCCGCCCGAACCGCTGCCAGTCGCTCGTAAGCCCAGGCGGTCGAGATCGCAAGGCCGGGGTGCACCAACAGCAGCCACCGCTCCGCCTCCAATCGCAGCGGGGTGACACGCTCCCCCCGCCCTTCGACCAGCGCGGTGGGCCCGTAAAAGAAGAACGGCACGTCGCTGCCGACTTCTTGCCCGAGCTGGGCCATCTCGGTCCGGGACCACCCGGTGTTCAGCAAGACCGCGAGTGCCTGGATGGTCGAGGCCGCGTTGCTGCTCCCGCCGCCAAGACCGGCCGCCACCGGCAACCGCTTGCGCAGATGAAGGCGCAACCCCTTCCGGCGCCCGATCCGTGCCAGAACGCGTTCCGCCGCGCGATAGGCCAAGTTCGTCGAATCAGTTGGCAGGTCGGCGCCTTCACAGGTGAGCCGGATGCCCGATCGGCCGTTGAGCTCCACCACCACGGTATCCGCGAGCTCGAAGGCGTGCATGATCGACCAGAGGTTGTGATACCCGTCGGGCCTGCGATCCAACACGCGGAGGATGAGGTTGACTTTCCCAGGCGCCGCCACTTCGATGGCGCGGCTAGTCACCCTCCTCGTCCTCCTCTGGACCGGAGTCCGACCCGTCCGCAGGCTTGATGTCGTACTTGTCCAAGCGATAGCGGAGAGAACGGGTGTTGAGTTTCAACAGCCGGGCGGCCTCCTTTTTCACTCCTCCGCTGCGCTCCAAAGCCCGGACCAGCAGGTTCCGCTCAATGCCGTCGATCAGACATTCCAGGTCGAGCCCCTCCGGCGGAATATCGGTCGGAACTTTCGCCTCTCCGTTGGGTGAAGGTGCCTGCACCCATTGGGCAACATCGTCTAATGTAATGTCAGGGCCAGGTACTAGGGCGACAACCCGTTCCAGGACGTTCTCCAGCTCCCGTACGTTGCCCCGCCATTCATGCTGCTGGAGCGCGCGCAAGGCGGCTGGCGCCACGGTCAGCGCCGGTTTGTTGGCCTTCTGGCCGAAGACTGTGAGGAAATGCTGCACCAGCAGGGGAATATCGCCGGGATGGGACCGGAGAGGAGGCATTGTGATCGGGATCACGTTCAGGCGGTAGTAGAGATCCTCCCGGAAAAGTCCCTGCGCGACCGCTTGGGTCAAATCCTTGTTCGTAGCGGCGACGATCCGCACGTCCACTTTGATCGTACGCGTCCCGCCGATCCGCCGGAATTCCGGCTCCTGCAGCACCCGCAACAACTTGACCTGGATGCCCGACGGCGCCTCCGCAACCTCGTCGAGGAACAGCGTGCCGCCGTCGGCCACCTCGAAGAGCCCTTCCTTGTTGGCCACCGCACCGGTGAAGGAACCCCGCATATGACCGAACAGCTCGCTCTCAAGCAGAGGCTCCGGCATGGCGCCGCAGTTGACGGTGACGAAGGGACGGTCCCGACGGGGGCTGTTGTAGTGGATCGCGCGGGCGACCAGTTCCTTGCCCGTCCCGCTTTCCCCGCAGATCAGGACGGTGCTGGAGGTCTCCGCCACGCGGCGGATCAGGGTAAAGACCTTCTGCATAACCTCGCTGGTCCCGACGAGATTCTCGAACGAGGCCTGCCCCTTTAGCTCTCGCTTCAGTAAGAGGTTTTCGACAGTCAGCCGCTTGGCGTCCAGGGCCTTCCGGACGGTGAGGACCACATGATCGTTGTTGAAGGGTTTGGTCAGCACGTCGTAGGCACCCAGCTTGACCGCTTCGATGCCCACCTCCAGCGTCGCGTACGCCGTGAGCACGAGGACCACCGTGTCCGGCGCGATGTCCTTGACCGCCCTGACGACTTCCATTCCGCCAAGACGGCCTGGCATTTTCAGGTCCGTGATGACCACATCAAAGATGTCCGATCCGATACACTGGAGGGCCTCTTGGGCGTCAGCAGCCGTCGCCACACTGTGACCATCCCGTCCAAGAACGGTGCTCAGGATCTCGCGCATGCCCCGCTCATCGTCCACGACGAGGATCCTGGCCGGCACTGTCACCATCACCGCATCTCCTGCGCGCCAGTTCCCGTAATCGGGAGCGTTAATTTCACACACGTGCCCTCGCCCAGCACGCTCTCCACTAGCACACTACCCTTGTGCTCATCCATGATCCGGTGGACCAACGAGAGCCCCAGGCCAGTACCGCCTTCTTTAGTCGTAAAGAACGGGTAAAAGATCTTGTGCAGGTGCTCCTCCGGAATGCCTGGGCCGTTGTCCTCAAACACGATTTCGACGGAGTCGCCTTCCGTCCCGCCGACCGGCGGGGCCACCCGTCGGGTCGCCACCGCCAAGCTGCCTCCGTCGGGCATCGCTTGGCAGGCGTTCAAGCCGAGGTTCCAGCACACCTGGCGCATCTGGTCCGGATCCACCATCGTGACGACGACGTCGGGAGCCAAGTGCCGTATAAAGCGGATCTTGCCGCCATATTCGGGCGTCTGCTCAAGCAGACGGATCGTGTCTTGGACCAGCTCATTGACATCACACTGTTTGAGGTTCAGCGGGCGAGGGCGGGCGTACTGGAGGAAGCCCGACACGATCCCGTTCAGCCGCTCGGTCTCGCGGAGCACGAGGTCCAGCAACGGCCGGTTGACGTCGGTTGTGTTCAGATCTTTCCGCATCACTTGGATGGCGCCGGAGAGCGCCGCCAGGGGGTTTCGGATTTCATGGGCGAGGCCGGCCGACAGCTCACCGATGGTCGCGAGCCACTGTTTACGCCGCACCACCTCCTCCATCTTCTTGAGAGGCGTGATGTCCTGAAAGGCGCCCACGATCCCGGCGCTTCGGCCCCGAGCCTGGAGGGGTGCCAGGCTCAACGCCAGGATGAGACGGGTGCCGTCCTTGCGGCGCCCCACTTCTTCCAGGCGATGCGACATGCCGGCCGATAGGATCCCGTTATGGCCGGTCGGAGCCGACCAGGCAAAGACCTCCCACCAGAGCCGCCCACGGACCTCTGCTTGGCTATACCCGAGGATCTCCTCGGCACGTCGGTTGAATGATGTGAGCCGACCGTCAGGGTCGGTAGTGAAGAGCCCGCTGTCGATGCTCTCCAGGACGAACTGGTGAAACTCCTGCAAGCCGGTGAGGTCGCGATCCTTCTCCTCCAGACGCTCGCCGGCGCTTCTCAGCTTCTCCGCTAGGGTGCCGCTCAGGTACCCGACCATGATGAACCCGAGGAGGTTCAACGACAGGTTGTAGAAGATCTCGGGGACGTGCAGCTCCGTCCGCGGCAGCCATTCAAAGAGCGTGATCTGATAAGTGGACCGGTAGTACTGCAGATCCACGATGGCCCCATAGAAGATGCCGGCGGCCGAGGCCGCCGCCAGTCCCCCCTTGCGGGACAACAGCGCACTGGCGGCGATGATGGACAGGATGAAGAGCAGCGAGAAGGGGCTTTCCACGCCGCCGGTGATGGCCACCAGGGTGCTTTCGAACACGATATCCAGGCCGATCTGCAGGTACGCGAACGGGACGAGCCACTCGATTCGATTGACGAGGAGGCCGTACAGGATCGTGAGGAAGTAGGTCGCGACGATCAGGCCGTAGTAGGCGGGAATGGCCTGTGTGCTCTTACCGATCTGAAAATAGATCAGCACCCCCAGGGTGAGAGTGACGACGGCGACCCTGATGCCCATGAGCCATTTGAGCTTGTCCCGCAGGGCCTCCATACATTTCGTGAAGCCGCACTCGCACCCTAGCCGACAACCGCCGCCATCTTAAAGATGGGCAGATACATAGCGATGACGATGAACCCGATGACGGTCCCCAGGAACACCATCAACATAGGCTCCAGGAGCGAGGTCAAGGCCGCGACCGCCGCGTCCACTTCGTCGTCGTAGAAATCCGCGATCTTCCCGAGCATCGCGTCCAGTGCCCCCGTGGCCTCGCCGACATTGATCATCTGGACGACCATCGGGGGAAAGACCGCGCTCTTGCTGAGCGGGTCGGACAGCGTTTTCCCCTCGCCCACGTTCTGCCGCGCGTCCAGGATCGCGTTCTCCACGACCTTGTTTCCCGAGATCCGCGCGACGATTTCGAGCCCTTCCATGATGGGCACGCCGCTCTGTAGCAGCGTCCCAAAGGTGCGCGTGAACTGCGCCACCGCGATCTTCCGGATCAGATCGCCCACCACCGGCAGCTTGAGCATAAGCGCGTCGATCTGCAGCTTGCCTCCGGGGGTGGCGTAGTATTTCTTCAGCCCGTACAGGCCCGCCACCGCGGCGATGATCATGACGACGATGTACTGCTGCATGAAATCGCTGACGGCAATCACGAACAGGGTCGGAGCCGGCAGCGTCCCGCCAAAGTCCGTGAACATCTTGGAAAAGATCGGGATGACCCAGACCATCAGAACCGATACCACGATGATGGCCACGCCCACGATGGCGGTGGGGTAGACCATGGCGGCCTTGACCTGGGCCTTCAGCTTCGCGGCTTTCTCCAACTGGTTTGCCAGACGCTGCATGGTGACGTCCAGCGCCCCCCCCACCTCGCCCGCCTGCACCATGTTGGAATAGAGGCTACTGAAGACTTTCGGGTGCTTCTTCAAAGCGTCGGCGTAAGTCGTCCCGGATTCGACATCCATCTTGACCTCACCGATCAGCTTGCCGAAGGTCTTGTTATCGCACTGCGTGGCGAGGATCTCCAGGCACTGCACCAGCGGAAGCCCGGCGTTAATCATGGTCGCGAACTGCCGGGTGAAGACGACGATGTCCTTGTCGCTGATGCTCTGTTTCCGCTCGCCGAAGAGGCCCTTGCCCTTCTTCCTCTCCTCGATGCTTTTGACAGTGATTCCCTGGGAACGTAACTGTTCGATCGCCACTTCACGGGTATCAGCATTGATCTCCGCGGTGACGGACTTCCCCCCTCGGGCTGTCCCGGCGTATGCGAAGACAGGCATGCAGTCACCTCGTGTGATCGTTCATGGCCGCGGACCTACTCGATGATCGAAACGCCCTCGACTTCCTTCAGCGTCGTGATGCCTTGGCAGACCTTGGTGATCCCGCTCACCCGGATCGTCTTGACCCCTTGCTCGATCGACAGCTTCTTGATCTCGTCGGTGCCTGCCCCCCGGAGGATGAAGGCGCGCATCTCCTCCGTGATGGGCATGATCTGGTAGAGGGCGAGGCGCCCCTTGCACCCTTTGTTGTTGCAGGTCGTGCAGCCCTTGCCCCTCATCGGGGTCATCGTCGCGAATTCCTTTTCATTCGCTCTGCTGGCGCCGGCCATTCTCAAGATGTCCGGAGTCACCGTGGGATCTGGCTCCTTGCAGTCCTTGCAGATGCGCCGGCAGAGACG
>VBOF01000207.1 GCA_005877855.1 Nitrospirota bacterium
GTCCATAACGAAGTCAACCGCGACTACACTCAGGGTTACGAGTTGATCCTGATCGGGCATGCCGGCCACCCGGAAGTGATCGGGACGTTGGGTCAGGTACCGGACAAGTTCCACCTGGTCAGTTCCGTAGAGGACGTTCACAACCTGTACGTTGAGAAGCCTGACCAATTATCCTATGTGACCCAGACCACCTTGAGTGTGGACGAATGCCGGGACATCGTGGCCGCCTTGCATAAGCGATTCCCGAAGATCAAGGGCCCTCACCAGGAAGACATCTGCTACGCTACCCAGAACCGCCAGAACGCCGTCAAGAAGCTCACGGAAATGGTCGACGTGATCCTGGTCATCGGGTCCCCGAACAGCTCCAACTCGAATCGGTTGCGCGAACTCGGCGAGCACTGCAGTGTCCCTTCCTACCTGATCGACTCGAGCGCCGACATCAACCCGGCCTGGCTCCAAGGCATCAAGGCGGTCGGGATCTCCGCCGGGGCTTCGGCTCCGGAGGTGCTGGTCACCGAGGTAGTGGAGTACCTCAAGGCGCACGGGGGTGAGGTGGTCGAGGAGGTGACGGTGGTCGAGGAGGACGTCGAGTTTCTCCTGCCCAAAGAGCTGATCTCAGTCGCTGAAATCCCCTGGTCGTAGAGGAGCACACCGCGTGGGCGCGACGCGGCAACTCCGATCAGACGTCAACACGCCATCTTCCCACCGACGGCGGGTCGGAGTTGCGATCCCGGTTCCGCCCGCTGAGAAGCGCAAATTCCGAGAACGCCTGCTCAAGTGGTACGCCCAGCATGCCCGCGACCTGCCTTGGCGCAAGACCAGCGATCCCTACAAGATCCTGGTGTCCGAGATCATGCTGCAGCAAACCCAGGTGGATCGGGTCCTCCCCAAGTACCAGGAGTGGCTGACCAAGTATCCGACGATGGAGGAGCTGGCCGAGGCCCCGCTCGCGGAGGTGAAGGAGACCTGGTACCCGCTCGGGTACAACGTCAGGCCGGTGCGTCTGCACGCGATCGCCAGGGAGTCGGTCGCCCGCTACGGGGGCGCGCTACCGAAGGACCCCGAGCGTCTGCAGGCCTTCAAGGGCATCGGCCGCTATACGGCCGGCGCGATCCGGGCCTTCGCGTTCCGCGAAGATGCGCCCATCCTGGACACTAACGTGATGCGGGTCCTGCATCGGGTGTTTGTGGGCAGGGGGGATCCCAAGAAGCAGAAGTCCGCCTTGTGGAATCTCTCTGAGGCCTTGATCCCCAGGGGCAAGGGCTACGATTTTAATCAGGCGCTCATGGACTTCGGCGCCATGGTGTGCACGGCGCGCGATCCCTATTGTCTGCTCTGTCCGATGAAGGATTTTTGCAAGACCTATCCGTTTACAGCTCGCTAATGGCCATTGCGGAGCCAGTGCAAGTCGCCGCAGCGCTGATCGTGCACGAGGGTCGCTATCTGCTCACGAGGCGTAAGACCGATGTCCATTTGGGCGGACTCTGGGAGTTTCCGGGGGGAAAGCGAGAGCCGGGCGAATCGCTGGAAGAATGTCTGCGCCGGGAACTGCGAGAGGAGGTGGGCATCGAGATCACCGAGCCGGTGCCGTTTCAGATCATCCGCCACGCGTATCCGGAGAAGACAGTCGAGCTACATTTCTTCCGGTGCTCGATCAAGGACGGGCATCCACGCCTCATGGGCTGCGACGGCCTCCAGTGGGTGCCGCCGGAGGAGTTGACCCAGGTGCCCCTGCCGCCCGCCGACCGGCCCCTGGTGGACGCGCTCATTTCGCTTCGAGCTGCGAAGTAGTTTGATCGGGCTATGGACTTCCCGATAGAGGCGAAACTCAAGGATGGCACGCCTATCCAACTGGCCCTGGCTGACCACAGGGACAGCGAGCCGCTGCGACGGCTGTTCCAAACCATCATCGAAGAAGGCGCCTCCTATCCCCACGATCGGCTCCCCGGCCAGGCCGATTTCATGGCGTACTGGTTCACGGGCACCAGCACCATCGTCGCCTATCAGCAGGGTAGCCAGCGCGGCGCGGACCTGCTCGGGGCCTTCTATCTCAAGCCGAACTGGCCGGGCCGGGCCCGCCACGTCGCCAACGCGGGGTTCATAGTGGCGCCCCAGTGGCGCAACAAAGGGCTGGGCTGGCTCTTGGGGGCCGTGATGTTGCAGTACGCGACAGAACTGGGATATCGGAGCGTGATCTTCAACCTGGTCTTTGCGGAGAACCAAGTGGCCCGGCGCCTGTGGCGGAAGCTCGGGTTTTCCGAGCTTGCGGTCCTCCCCGGCGCGGTGCTCAAGAATGATCGGACCTACCAGGACGCGATCATCATGTGGAAATCCTTGCTCCCGTGAAAGTGGTGCTGGACATCGAGACGGTCCAGCCTCCCAAAGAGGAATGGGCGGCCCTTGCGGGAGTGGATCTGGCCACACAGGACGACCTTCTGGAAGCGGGAGAGGCGGCCCGCCAGGACAAAGAATTCGAGCGAGCGGCGTTTGATGGGACCTTCAGCCGCATCGTCTGCATCGGGATGCTCGCCTTTTCGGACGACATGGCGCCGCAGCAAGCTGTCGCCTGGTACGGCGTTCACGAGAAGGAACTCCTCCAGCAATTCTGGGACTGGATCGGCAGGCACCGGCCGAGTCTTTTCATAACCCACAACGGCCTGGGGTTCGACCTCCCTTTCATCAAGAAACGCTCCATCATTCATCAGGTCAGGCCGACGGTAGAGATCCCCCTGGCCAAGTTTCGCACGGAGCCGGTCTACGACACGCTGGCGGTGTGGTCCAACTGGGAAACGAGAGGATGGGTCAAGCTGGATGTGCTGGCGCGCGCGCTAAGGGTAGAGACCAAATCCGGCTCAGGGCGACAGGTCGCCGAGATGTGGCATGCCGGGCGCGGGAAGGAGATCGCCGACTATTGCCTGCAGGACTGCTACGTGACCTACGCCTGCTACTCGAAGATGACCTTCCGCGAGCCGCTGCCCTCCGATCGAGTGCTGATGAAGAAGGACGTGATCGAGGTTATTTAATCTCAGGCGGGTGACACCGCATGGGCGCCCAGATGCAGCGCGGGGCGTACAGCCGGGTCTGCGGGGCCTCGACGGCGAAACGCCCAGCTGCGCTGGGCTATGCGGGGGCAGGACCCGCCGCTATGGCTTCGGATAGACTTGCAGGAAGGGATGGACTTCGTGGCGGGCGAAGACGCCCTGGGTGACGTAGGGATCGCCTGCCGCGAAGGCCTTGGCTTCCTCCAGAGAGTCGGCTGTGATGACGATCAGGCTGCCGGCGCCGTCGGTGAGCGGCCCCGCCAGGATCACCCTCCCGGCCTTGTTCAGCGGGTCCATCCGCTCGAGGTGGGCCTGGCGGTACAGCTTGCGCTTGGCCTGGCCATCCGGGCCGTCATACCCGATGATGACAAAGATCACACGTAGCCCGGAATATTCATGACGGTTCGTGACGAAATCGCGCAGACGCCAAGCGAAACAGGCGCTTGGAGGCGTGAGGGAGGGAGGCGTACTTGAAACAGTACATTGACCGACTGAGCGGCGAGACCGCCTGTTGCAGCGGCGTATTCGCGATTGCAGTAGAAGCGTTCATGAATAATCCGGGCTAATCCTCGGTGAGAGTTTCGATCGGCTTGCGTCCCGCGTACCCGTCTTCGACTTCGTGCCAGAAGCGGATTTCCGGCTCGCCCAGCTTCCAGCAGAGGTAGACGATCCGATCGTCATACTGGTAAGGGAAGTCGCACAGGCCGATGTCGAGGTCCTTGACAAGGACCCCCATTTCCTGGATGGCTTCGACGCTGTCGCTGATCCGCTCGAGGGCCCGGATGTAGCGGGGGCCGACGACGCTCCCCCCGTTGGCCTGGGCGTTCGCGCTGGCCCGCTTGATTTCCCCA
>VBOF01000208.1 GCA_005877855.1 Nitrospirota bacterium
AGTCCCACGTGCCGGAGCATGCAATCTTACATTTGCTCCTCTCCATGATCACGCCGGTGCCGTGGCTGGAGCGGAACCCCACATACAAGGAGAAACAGGAGAACCTCGAGGGGCGCGACCTGTCCACTTACGGCTTCCTCGGCTATCCCGTCCTGCAGGCCGCGGATATTCTGCTCTACAAGGGCGACTACGTCCCCGTGGGCGTGGACCAGCTTCCCCACCTCGAGCTGACGAGGGAAATTGCCCGGCGCTTCAATGCCCTCTACAAACCGGTTTTTCCCGAGCCGCAGGCGCTCCTGACTGAGATGCCGAAGGTCCCCGGCACGGACGGCCGGAAGATGAGCAAGAGCTATAACAACACGATCAACCTCTCGGATTCCGAGGCGACGGTCCGCTCCAAGCTCAAGACGATGGTGACCGATCCGGCCCGCGTCCGGCGGACGGACAAGGGCAACCCGGACGTCTGCCCGGTCTTCACGCTCCACAAGTCGGCGTCCAAGCAGGCCGTCATCGATCGGGTGAACAAGGAGTGCCGGACAGCCGAGATCGGGTGCCTTGATTGCAAGGGCCTGCTCGCGGACGCGCTCGTGGCCCGCCTTACGCCGATCTGGGAGAAGCGGCGCGAGCTCACACAGAAGCCGACGCTGGTGGATCAGGTGGTTGACGCGGGGACCAAGAAGGCCAGCGCCGTCGCCCGACAGACCATAGCCGAAGTGAACGAGGCGATAAGAATCGGATGATTCGGTGCCTCTCCATGTAACTTTTTGCCGTCTGAAGTGTCCTATTCGTATAGGGAAAGCACGGGAAAGGGCCATGAAGCAGATCGCGCTTGCCGGCTCGCTGGTGATGGGTTTCTGGCTCCTCGATTCCGCTCCTCTTCAGGCCGAGCCGGAAGAGTTCTGGCTCTGCAAGCAGCAAGGCGGGGAGGAAACCTATACGAACCGCAACGAGGGACAGGAGTGCACGAAATACGAGCCGAAGGCCAAGCTCGTCATCAAATCCAAGGAAACCGGATCACTCAGCGAGCCTGTGCCAGCGGTCAATGAGTACCCTGTCTCCCCCGGTATCGATCGGCACGAGCCTCCCGTCAGGCGGCTCCCCGGCGAGATCAGCTTCGAGACCTACCGGATGCTTTCGACGGGCACCTCCGAGGCGGAAATCCTCACTCGCGCCGGCCACCCGCGCTACACTTTCCGGATCGCCCGCGGCACGTGGGTGTGGGTCTATCTCAACGACGAGTGGCTCGTGGAGGTGACCTTCTCCGGCGGCACCGTCGCCAACATCGCCCGCTACCGCCCCAAGCCATAGCTCTTAGCTGCCATCCGGAGCCCAGCGAAGGCTGGACATTTCCCAGGCTTTGGATTACCGTTCCGCCCACAGCGCCCTCCCTATCATCCACCCCCATAAAAGGAGGGGCCTGTCATGTTCACGACGAGAGTGCGGAGTCCGTTGCGGAACAAACAACCACTCCTTGTATTCTTGGCCATGGTCTCGTTAGGCACCTCCCCTCCTCACGCGTCAGCTGAATGGTACGCGGACCTGTATGGGGGGATCACCCACACTCCCAGCAGTGATGTCACCCTGATCATTCGCCTTCCAAGCGGACCGTTCGATCACGTGTTCCATGATGTAAAATGGGACGATTCCGCCTCTGTCGGCGGTCGCGCGGGGTATTGGTTTGAAACCGTCCCGTGGCTGGGCGTGGGCTTGGATGTCTTCCATTTCGGATCGAACCTCAGCACACAGACCGTGCCCCTCACCATCTCGGCTATCGGCTTTAGTGGCAGCGCCACGCTTCAGGCGATTGATTTTTCTATCACCGCAATTGCGTTTGACGTGATCCGACTGCGGTGGCCATTGCTGACAAGCGCAGAGTTTCCCAAGGGCCAGCTCCAACCCTACTTCACCGTTGGACCTGCGCTTTTCATGACGCGAGCGAAGGACACGACGAACTTTACGGCCAACAATCAGTCGGTCACTGATACCTCGGTCGGAGTCAAGGTCGGCACAGGTGCCGCGTGGCAGTTCTTCGAGCACGTCGCGCTCTTCGGGGAGTACCGGTTCACGCACCTCAGCACGGAGCCGACATTCTTCAGTGCCATCTCGTCGATACCAGTGCCCCTAAAAACAGACTTGAATTCCCATCACCTAATCGGAGGGGTTTCATTCCGCTTCTAGGCGCGGAGGGCCTGCGCGACTTCCGCGCCAGCTCCCTGAGGAGGTCAGACCATGGAACTAAAAAGTTCAGCGTTCGAGGCCGGTGGGATGATTCCCAAGAAGTACACGTGCGACGGGCCGGACGTGTCCCCGCCCCTAAGCTGGTCCGACATCCCGGCCAAGGCCAAGAGCCTAGCGCTCATCGCCGACGACCCGGATGCACCGATGGGCACCTGGGTGCACTGGGTGGCGTGGAACATCCCGCCGGACGCGCACGGCCTCGAGGAAGGCGTGCCGAAGAAGGACTCGCTTCCGAACGGGATGAAGCAGGGCACGACGGACTTTCGCAGCATCGGCTACGGCGGCCCCTGCCCGCCATCCGGCACGCACCGTTACTTCTTCAAGTTGTACGCACTCGACACCGGCCTGAACCTTCCACCGAACACGACCAAGAAGGATCTGGAGAGAGCGATGCAGGGACACCTGCTGCAACAGGTTGGGCTGATGGGTAAGTACGCCCGGAAGTAGGGGGCAAAGCTAAAAGAAAAAAGTCGACTTTTGTCATGGTTTGGCATATACTGTCATGGGGTATTCCTCCCCAATCCCCTGCCAACAAAGCGGGAGCGAACGAAATAGGGCGCACTTCAAGTTGCATGGCAAGGAATGCCAGGTGGCTTTCACCTAACAAATTTGGAGGTCGATAATGACAGACATAAGCCCCATCAATATCCTCATCGCAAACGAGCAGGCGCAAGAAGCTAAGGAAACTGCTTTGAGTCTGCGTACATTCTTTCCAGACAGCCGGATTGAGGTAGTGTACTCAGCCGACGAAGTGGTCCACAGGGCCGCCAAGTGCGAGTGGAATACGATCCTTGCTGATGCGGACTTATTTCGTCAGAGCGGGCTGGCGACGCTGACCGAGCTCAAACGGCAAGCCCCCGCAGCAACCATCATTATTCAGGCCGACTGCAATGATATGACTCTGGGAACGCAGGTCCTACACTATGGCGTCGATTTTTATCTTGCGAAAACCTCTCATGGCTTTTTGAGTGAATTGCCCTTTGTTCTGCGAACATTTTTGAAGAATCAAGACCTGAATTCGCGGTTGAATGTCGCCAACGAGCGAGTCCTACGCTTGGAAGAGCAAGAGTCACGGACGCAGACGGACTACCAGTCGTTAGTTGAACAACTCGACCAAGTAGTTCAGGAGCGCACCCAGTTGCAGGAACAACTTCAAGCCCACGAAGTCGAGTTATCGCAGACCAAGGAGAAGAAGCAGTTGCTTCTGGACCAATGGGAGAAGATCCGCCAAGCGCACACGACGCTGGAGGACGAACTCCAGCAGGTGACAGGGCAGTTGTCTCAGGAGCGCGGAGAAAACCAGGCTTACCGAGAGCAGCTCGAGAAGCTGCGGCAAGAGCGCGACCAGTTCCAAGAACGACTGTCCCAGATCGACGAGGAGAAGCAGTCCCTCCTGACACAGTTGGGACAAACGCGTCATACGTATACGCTGTTGGAGGAAGGACTCCGGCGCCACGATGCGGAGTTATCCCACGAGCGGAACGAAAACCGGGCACACCGGGAACAGCTCGAGCTGGTCCGCCAGGGACGCGATCAACTCCAGGAGCAGCTGTCGCAGACTCAGGTAGAGAAGCAGTCCCTCCTGACACAGTTGGGAGAAGCGCGTCACACATATACGCTGTTGGAGGAAAGACTCCAGCGCCACGCTGCAGAGTTATCCCACGAGCGGAACGAAAACCGGGCACACCGGGAACAGCTCGAGCTGGTCCGCCAGGGACGCGATCAACTCCAGGAGCAGCTGTCGCAGACTCAGGTAGAGAAGCAGTCCCTCCTGACACAGTTGGAAGAAGGGCGCCACACATATACGCTGTTGGA
>VBOF01000209.1 GCA_005877855.1 Nitrospirota bacterium
CATGGGCAAGCCGGTAGACGTTCGCCAGATGCAGGCGAAACAGTTGGTCGAACACCACTTTGTGGTCCGTGTCGAACTCGTCGCCGTACCACCAGAACCAGTCGCTCCCTTCGGCGGCATAGAGTTCGTCCCACGCCTGCTGGACCGCCTCGGGCGGCAGGTCGCCGGCGCGCTCCCGCTGCTGCAAGAAACGCCGGGTCGCCCCCACTCGCTCCCAGGCATCATTGTCCTCGAGATGGCCCACCCAGATCTTCAGGTCGGCGTGGATCCACGAGCCTGTGTGCAGACGGTCCAGCGTCGCGGTCGGGGGATGCTCCGCCAGCTCGCGATCCGGCGTCACCGTCAGAAACCGCACGCCGTCCGAGCCGTCCGACGTCAGCGCCGTGTACAGGCCGCGCAGAAAGCCCTCGCCGGCGTCGGGGTAATGCTCCCACGGGTTCTCCCCGTCCAGGATGATCGGCACCACAGGGCGTGGCCCCGGCGCGCGCAGGGCGATGGCCTTCAGCCGGCCGCAGAAATCCGACACCGCCGCTGTCGGCTCGTTCCTGGAATAGGTAAAGCCCACCGCATCAGAGAGGTCACGATCCCGGAACAGGATAGCGAGGTCCCCACCTTCGACCTGCACCCGGTAGGGCCGGTAGAGGTGCTCGTCCCGCCGCCAGTGATCCAGGGAGCGCGCGAGAATCCCCTCGTCAGTGGCGGCCCAGCGGAAGCCCAGGCTCGTGAGGATCGGGACCAGTTCGGGGCACACCGAGCCTTCGGAGGGCCAGAGCCCTACCGGACGCCGGCCGAAGAGCCCCTCGTGAAAGCTGAGCGCCTTGCGGAGCTGGGCCACCGCATCCTCATGATGCGCAAACCGCTGCGGCAGGGCGGAATCGGGCCGAGACCGGCGCGCCGAGTCGGTGTCGATCAGCAGCGGCAGGATCGGATGGAAGAAGGGCGTCGTGGAGAGCTCGACCTGTCCGCGGTCCTGCAGCCGTCGGAACAGCGGAATGATCTGGCCGACGATCTCCCGTTGCGTGGCCAGCACACTCTGCTTGTCGGGCTCCGCGAACTGCCGCCCCTTCGCCGTCAACTCCCGGAGGACCGGGTATTGCGCCACTGCCCGATGGCCGAACCAGGCGAGATTGTGCCAAACCTGAATATCCAGCATGTCCTGGGTGGTGAACCGGCGGGCCAGCTCGGGCAGATCCTCATCGCGCGGGTGCGTGCCCCGTTGGATCAACAGACCGTGATACCGGTCGTGCGGACGGATCATCGTGTCCCAGTTGGCGCTGAAGAAGTGGCGTAGGATGAAGACGCGCTCGTCTCCGGTCAGGTCCGACGCCTGGCGCGCTGTGTGTGTCCAGAACAGATCCGCGACCGACCCGTCCGCCAGCTCCTGGAGCTGGAGCAGGAGCGAGGAGGTCAGATTCACCGTGACTCGCACGTCAGGGTGCTTATCCAGCAGGATGCCCATGTCGAAATAGCCTTTGATGGCGTGCAGCCGTACCCAGGGCAAGGGCGCGGTCTTCGTCAGTGGGTCGGTGTAATACGGCTGGTGCAGGTGCCAGAGGAACGCAACGGCCAGTTCCTTCATGAAGGCTACGCCGGCGCCTTAGCCGAGGCTTGCCCCATAGACTGGAACGCCCGATCCACCTTGGCGGCCATGTAGAAATCGCTTTCCGTAAGCCCCTTGATCTTATGGGTCCAGATCTCGACCTTGCACTTCCCCCAGGCCACGTGCAGGTCCGGGTGGTGCCCTTCCTTCTCCGCGATCGCGCCGGCCTTGTTGGCGAATTCGAGCGCCTGGACGAAGTTCTTGAACGGATAGACCCGCTCTAAGTGCCCCTCGGCGTTCAACTGCCAGCCCGGCTCGAGCTCCGCCAGCAGCGCTTCCGCGCGCGACCGTGCCATCGGCGGCACGCCCCCGCGGCACGGCACGCATGGCTTGTCGGCAAGATTCATGCTGTCCTCCCTCTCAGCTAGGGCGACTCTTCGATGTTCCACACACGGACCTGCCGCCCGCGCGCGCGCAACACCGGCGCGACCATCCGCTGGAGCCGAACCACCGCCCGCACCTTGTCCGGGAACGGCAGCCTCGCAAGCGTGCGCCGTCGGTCTTCTTTCGCGGCCAGCAGCCGCGCCACTTCCGGCCTCAAAGCGTCCATGGGTTTCATTATAGCGCAAGTCCGTGGCGGGCGAGTATAGCCAAGCCCTTATGAATTGTCACGGGTAGCGGAGGGGGCGAGGATAAAATAAGCGCATGCTATAATGCGCCCTGAATGGCTCCGGTCGCTCCTCCCTCACCCGATCCCACGCTCGTCGCCGAAACCGTCAAGACCAAACTCCCCTTTCGCGTCAAGCTGGCCACAGTGGCGCCCCTGGCCGGTGACGCCTCCAACCGGCGGTACTTCCGTCTGATCCTCGCTGGCGGCCCGCCCCATTCCCTGGTCTTGATGCAGCTGGCCTCGCCGGAAGCATTCAAGCAGTCGGAAGAAGCCGTCAGCGGCGCCGCGCCCCCGGTTCTGGAACTCCCCTATGTCAACATCCTGAGCCATCTCGCCAAGGCCGAAGTGCCGGTCCCGGCGCTGTACTACTACGATCAGCCGGCCGGGCTCCTGTACCTGGAAGACGTGGGTGATGTGACCCTGGCCCAGGCTAGCCAGGATGCGACGAGCCCGGACACACCGGAGCTCTACCGCCACGCAGTGGACCTGCTCGTCCGGCTCCATCTGAAGGCGACATCTCCTGCCAACCCGGCCTGCCTGGCGTTCGGCCGCGCCTTCGACGTGCCGCTCCTGATGTGGGAGTTCGACCACTTCATCGAGTATGGAATCGAGAAACGCGCCGGCAAAGTCCTGCCGGAGAAAGATCGTCACGCCCTCCGGAGCGAGATGCGGAAGATTGCCGCGGTGATGGCGGTGCAGCCCCGCGTGTTCACCCATCGGGACTACCACAGCCGCAATCTCATGGTGCAGGACGGGAGCCTGCGCGTCCTCGACTTCCAAGACGCCCTGATGGGCCCCTCCACCTACGACCTCGCGTCCCTGCTGCGGGACTCCTATCTGTCGCTCGCCGAGGACCTGATCGACGAACTGGTCATCCGCTATCTGGAGGGACGGGCCAAGGCGAGCGCACCGCTCGACCGCGTGACGTTCCTGCGACTCTTCGACCTGACCAGCATCCAGCGCAACCTGAAGGCAGCCGGACGGTTTGTCTATATCGCCCGGGAGAAGCGCAACGATCGCTATCTCCAGCACATCCCACGGACCCTGGGTTACGTGAAGCGAAATCTCGAACGGTACCGAGACCTCCACCCGCTGCGAAAAGCGCTCGCCAAATATGTGCCTGAACTGCAGTAACCCCCCTCACCCTGGCCCTCTCCCTCGCTGGGGAGAGGGTAAATCTATATGAAGGCGATGATTCTGGCAGCCGGTCTCGGGACGCGTCTGCGGCCGCTCACCGACACGATCCCCAAAGTCCTGCTGCCGGTCGCAGGA
>VBOF01000122.1 GCA_005877855.1 Nitrospirota bacterium
CGGGCCTGAAGATTCTCCTCGGTCACGTCCGGCTGCCGCCCCTTGAACACTGGTGCCAGCGCAGATGTGTACGCCTGGAAGATGGGCGTGATCGGCAAGGTCAGAAACCGGACCCCCAGGTTCTGGGCCAGCGCCTGCGCATCCTCGCGGCTCTCGTCCGAAGAGTACGGGGACGGCATGAAGACGCCGACGACGTTTTCTGCGCCCAGTGCATCCACGGCAAGCACGGCACTCAAGGACGAATCGATACCCCCGCTCAGCCCCAAGACCAAGGCCCGGTAGACCTCGTCCAGCGGGGAGGGAACGGCTGGCAAGCCCCCATGGGCGGGGCGACGGTGCGTGGCCCGGTAGCGGGCGGAGAGGACGACGCGATCCACCGTGACGCCCCTCCGTTCGAGCAGGCGGCGGGCGCGCCGGCGACGCGTGTCGTGCAAGCGGGCCCGCGCGACAGCGTCGGCATCGATGTCGGCCACCACGAGATCTTCCTCAAAGGCCCGACCTCGGGCCACGATGCTGCCGCTCTGATCCACGACGAGGCTGTTGCCATCGAAGACCAGCTCGTCCTGGCCCCCGACCTGGTTGACGTAGGCCACTGCCACAAGGTTGTCCATGGCGCGGGTGGCCAGCATTTCTTCCCGGAACCGGAGTTTTCCGCGATGGTAGGGTGAGGCGCTGATGTTGACGACGACTTCGGCGTCACCGACGAGCGATTGTGCCCGCGTGGGGCCTTCGGGAAACCAGATGTCTTCGCAGATGTTGAAGCCGATGGTGACCGTTGGCCACGAAGGCGGCGGCGTTGAAGATATCCTCGTGTCGGTCCACGAAGCCAATCACGGCGGCGATCCCTTTCACCTTCCGGACGATCCGGTGCAGGACCGCGAGGTTGTCGGTGATGAACTGGGGGCGCAGCAGGAGGTCTTCCGGAGGATAGCCCGTGATGGTCAATTCCGGGAACACGACCAGATCGGCCTGCGCCGCCCGGGCCGCATCCAGTCCTTTGAGCACCAGAGCGGCATTGCCGTCGAGGTCGCCGACGGTCGTGTTCACCTGAGCCAGCGCAATCCGTAGGAGTCGCATCGACTACTCTCTTTACAATTAAAAAGAAAACGTCCTCAAGCCCGAGCCCCGATGAAGGTACAGCCGGAGGACGTCAGTGTCCGACAAACAAAAAAGGCGCCTTCCCCTGTTGCCGTATGGGGAAAGACGCCATCGTCGCCATAGCACCTCGCCGTGCTATGGGAGGGTTTTATAGCAGAAGCCTGTTTAGGCTGTCAAGGCTATTTTATGGAGACTCGTTTTTCGAGCTCTCCCGCCAGCAGAATGGCCTCCGCGATCTCCCGCATGGACCGCCGGGTGTCCATGCTCTGGCGTTGCATGATCCGGAAGGCGTCCTCTTCGGAAATCTGCTTGCTTCGCATGAGGAGGCCCTTGGCCCGTTCCACCAGCTTGCGCTGTTGATCACCCCGATCGGCTTGTCCTTGACCAGCATGGGGACTGACAAGAGCGAGCACAGTCCTTCCTTCCGGGCGAGGTCCGGGTACATGTAGCCGGGGTCCTTGGTGACATCGAGGACCGCGATCGGCCGGCGCTCCTTGAGCGCCTGTCCGCTGATGCTTTGTCCGACTTTGAGGTTCGGCTTCCGCCGATAGCTCTCGCTCAGGCTCTGCGTGGCCGCGATGCGCAGTTCCTCCCGTTCCGGGTCCAGCAGCATGATGGAGCAGATGGCCGACCCCATCATTTCGGCCGTCATCGTGACCAGGAGGTGGAGGATCTCCTCCAGCAGGCGCCCTGACGTGATCGTTGCGCTGACCTGTGACAGGGTCTCGACCTGGCGGGCCTTCTTGGTGATTTCGGCGTGGAGTCGCGCGGTCTCGATGGCCCCGCCCACTTGGCGCCCCATTGTGGTCATGAGCGCGACCTCATGGGCGCGATGCCGGTGGGGGTGTTTGTGCTGGACGTTGATGACGCCGATCACCTCCCGCTTGGCCATGATGGGCACGGAGAGAAAGGCCTGGTGGCGGTCTTCGGGCAAATTATGGAAGAACTTGAAACGCGGATCATCGCTGGCGTTGCTGGGGATGGCCACGGCGCGGCCTTGCTGGGCCACCCAGCCGGTGATTCCTTCTCCCAGGCTCAACCGGATGTGCCCGATCAACTTGGGGTGAGGGTTCTTGGAGGCTCTGAGCACGAGCTCGTCTCGGCGCGAGTTCAGCAGGTAGATGAGGCAGGAATCCGCCTTGGTGACCTCGACGGCGATGTCCACGATGTCATGGAGGACGGCGTCGAGATCGAGGTTGCCGCTGACCGTATCGCTGATCTTGTGCAGGATTTCCGCTTCGCGTGTCTTCTCTCGAAGGACTCGCTGAAGGGCGGCCATGGAAGCTCTACCATGCTGCTTCATCCTGGTGCGGCTCCGTACGGGTACGCAACTATAGCACAGGGAGGGATCAGGTGATAGGCTGCTTCGAGGTCAGCACGTGGCGGATCTCCGGCTCCTCGACTGGACGGACGACGACGTGGCCGATCCGGTCGGGCAACACGAAATGGATCCGTCTGTCCTGGACTTTCTTGTCCTGCCGCATGGCCTGGATCAGGGCAGATGCGGAGTGCGGCGGAAGATCGCCCGGAAGCCCGGTCCGCGTGGTCAGCGTACGGATCCGCGTTGCCACTGTGGCGTCCGCCAGCCCCAGGCGTTCGGCCAACCGGGCGGCGACGACCATGCCGATGGCAACAGCCTCCCCATGCCTGTAGCGACGGTAGCCACCGACGGTCTCCAAGGCATGGCCGACCGTGTGCCCGAAATTGAGGATACGCCGGTGGTCGCCTTCGCGTTCGTCCGCAGAGACCACCGCGGCTTTGATGGCGCAGGAGGTCCGGATAACCCGGAGAACCGCGGCGGGTAGGAGCTTCAGGATCTGGTCCATGTCCTGTTCCAGAAACTCGAAGAACGGGGCGTCCGCGATCACCCCGTATTTGATGACTTCCGCCAGCCCCGCCCGATAGTCGCGCGGAGGCAGCGTCCGGAGGGTGCCAGGGTCGATGAGGACCAGCTTCGGCTGATAGAAAGTCCCGATCAGGTTTTTCCCCCGCAGGTGGTTGACACCTGTCTTGCCCCCGATGCTGGAGTCTACCTGGGCAACCAGCGTCGTCGGCACCTGTACGAAGGGGATCCCCCTCAGATAAATCGACGCAGCGAACCCGGCCAGGTCGCCGATCACGCCTCCGCCCAGCGCGACGAGGCAGGCCTTGCGCTCGTACCGGCGCCGGAGGAGTTCGTTGAGGACGATGGCGACCCACTTGAGCGACTTTGTCCGCTCGCCGTCCGGGATGGCCAGCACCGTCGGTTTCAGGCCGACAGCTCTCAAGCTGCGGACGACGCGTGCGCCGTAATGTCGCTTGACAAGGGGGTTGGTCAGGACGACCGTGTCGGGCCCTAGCTTAAACGGCACGAGCAACTCCCCGATACGATCGAGCAGGCCGTCCTGGACGACGACTTCATAGCTGCGGTCGCCCAAGTCCACGCAGATCCGGTCATTCACTGCGGGCGTATGCTCCGTCTCGTCACGATAGATGGTCATGGCACGAAGGCTCTCGGAGGGGCCGACGGGAACTTAGAAGTCCCTGACGTACGCTTGGTAGGCGTCGAAGTTCCGCCGCATTTCCAAGAGGGTGTCCCCGCCGAACTTCTCAAGCATGGCGGCGGCCACCTCGTAGGCCACCACCGCTTCTCCCACCACGCCGGCGGCAGGGACCGTGCAGATGTCGGAACGCTCGATGGTGGCTTCGAGAGGCTCTTTCGTCAGGATATCGACGCTCTTCTTAGGCGTATACAGCGTCGAGAGCGGCTTCATCGCGGTCCGCAGGACGATGGGCTGTCCGGTCGTGATGCCGCCTTCCAGTCCGCCCGCATTGTTCGAGCCGCGGATGAACCCGGTCTTCGGGTCGTAAGAAATCTCGTCATGCACTTCAGAGCCGAACCGGCGAGCCGCCTCGAAGCCCATTCCCACTTCTACCCCTTTCATGGCCTGGATGCTCATGAGTGCCATGGCCAGGCGGGCCGTGAGGCGGCGATCCCACTGGGCATAGCTGCCTAACCCGATCGGGGGGTTGGACACGACCACTTCGAAGACGCCGCCCAGGGTGTCTCCCTTATGCTTCGCCTCCCGGATCCGCTCGACCATTTTGCCTGCGCTCTCCGGATCGGGGCACCGGACTTCCGACTCCTCCGCCTGGCGAAACGCTTGTTCCGTCGTCAAATTTGCCAGCGACGCCCTTACCCCGCCGATTTCCAGCGTGTAACTATACACCTGGATGCCGAATTCGGCCAGTAGCCGTTTGGCGACCCCACCAACCGTCACCCTGATCGCCGTTTCCCGGGCGCTGGCCTTCTCCAGCACGTTCCGGATATCGCGATGGTTGTACTTGATGGCCCCGACCAGATCGGCATGGCCAGGGCGTGGACAGGTGACGACTTTTTCCGTGACCGGGGGTCCCGGCTCCGGGGCCATGATCTCTTTCCAGTTCTCCCAGTCCCGATTGGCGACATGCAGGGTGATGGGGGTGCCGAGGGTGACACCTTTGCGGACGCCCGAGAGGAACTCGACGCGGTCCTGCTCGATGCGCATGCGGCCTCCACGGCCGTAGCCTTTCTGGCGTCTGGCGAGGTCGCGATTGATGTCGTCGGCGGTGAGGGGCAAGCCCGCGGGCATCCCTTCCAGGATGGCGATCA
>VBOF01000011.1 GCA_005877855.1 Nitrospirota bacterium
CCACCTCTCGGACTTCCACACGCACGAGATCGCCTCCCCGGAGGGCCACTTCGAAACCATCGAGACCACCGTGTCGCACTTGTTCCGGGAGCCCAGCGAGGCGATGGAGGGTCTCACCTACGGGCGCCTGCTGGCGAAGCAATTGAAGAAGCTCGGCTGGTGGGACCGGAAGCCCCGGGTCATCCTGGAAGTCGGCGGCGGGCTCGGCTACGTCGCGCGCGACCTGGGCGGCGGCCTCTCCCCCGAGGAACGGAGGGGCGCGCGCTATGTCTTTGTTGACATCACCCGGCCGTTTCTGAAATCCCAGCTCGCCATGGGACAGGAAGGCGGATGGGCCGCGGCTGGCCTTCAGGCCAACGCGGAACAGCTGCCCCTGCGGGACGCCAGCGTCGACCTGGTCGTGGACAATGAGAACCTCGCGGACATGACGCCGGTGAAACTGACCAGGCGGGAAGTCGAGACCGGCAAAGGCTCTTCGCCGTTGCACCAGGAGGCGCTGGATTGGATCCACCGCGCCACGCTCTCGCTGGATGCGGAGATCCCGGTGGACTTCATCTTCAATCTGGGACCCGTCCGCTTCGTGGCGGAGCTCTGGCGGGTTCTGAAGCCCGGCGGCTGCGCGATCCTGGTGGAGTTCGGCATCGAAGCGGGATTTTCCGCGCCGGTCAAGCTCCCGGGGCATACGGAGTACGAAGTGCAGTACTCGCATCTCCGGCAGGTGGCCCGGTTTTTGGGCTTCCAGGAGAAATTCGGCCCTCTCCCGCACTTCCTGAACATGCGCCCCGACACGCGGGTGCTATGCACCGGCGCCGCTTATGCGATCCGCCGGTTCTGCGAGGGGGCGGGCAGGCCGTTCGCCATTCGCGCCTACACGGAATCCGAATTCCGCCACGCGTTGGGGGATATGCTGCCGAAGCTCTCCGGCCATCACTTCCACGACATCTCCGACCCGGCTTGGTTTGGCCTGTGGGACTTCAAGGTGCTGTTGCTGGAGAAACCAGCCGCCGCTCCTCAGCCCAAACCGCAGATCCGCGACATCAAGGGCTTCCGCTGGGGTGGGATGCGCTGAGAGGAGAAATCTCTCGGAGTATTTCTATGAAGGCTTCGGAGCTGCTGGTCGCCTGCTTGGAGAACGAAGGAGTGGAGTTCCTCTTCGCCTTGCCGGGCGAGGAGAACCTGGACGTGCTGGACGCGCTGGCAAACGGACGCATCCGCGTCATCCTGGTCCGGCACGAGCAAGGCGCGGCGTTCATGGCCGACGTGTACGGCCGCCTCACCGGGAAGGCTGGGGTCTGCTTGGCCACGTTGGGCCCGGGGGCCACGAATCTCCTGACCGGCGTCGCCGATGCGAACCTGGACCGTGTGCCGCTCGTGGCCATCACCGGCCAGGCATCCCTCGATCGGACGCACAAGGAGTCCCACCAGTACATCGACGTGATGGCGCTGTTCACGCCAGTCACGAAATGGCAGGCGCAGATCGCGCGGGCGTCCATCATCCCGGAGGCGGTCCGGAAAGCCTTCAAGGTCGCGCAGACCGAGAAGCCGGGCGCCACCCACCTGGAGCTGCCGGAGGACGTCGCCGCCATGCCGGTCGGCGAAGGCGCTGACGAGACGCCGCTACGCGTCCAAGCACCGTTCGTCCCCGAACCGCTCACCGCACAGGTGAAACGGGCGATCCAGGCGATCCAGTCTGCGCGCCGGCCCCTGATCCTGGCAGGCAACGGCGTGGTGCGGCGCCGGGCGCACGAGGCCGTGCGCCGGTTCGCCCGGACGCTGAACATTCCGGTCGTGCACACCTTCATGGGCAAGGGCATCATGCCCGACAGCGATCCCCTGTCGCTCTACACCATCGGCTTGCGGCTGCGCGACTATCCGGCGCTGGCGATGGAGCGGGCGGATGTCGTGATCGCGGTTGGCTACGACTTCGTCGAGTACGCGCCATGCTACTGGAACCCCAACCGGGACAAGCGCGTGGTGCACATCGACGTGTCCCCGGCCGAAGTGGACGCGCACTACATCGTCGAAGTGGGCGTACTCGGCGACCTCGCGCTCTCCCTGGAGCAGATCGGCGCCGGCCTGTCCCCGTTGCAATCCGACTGGGCTAAGCGCGAGCGCGAACGGGTCGTCGCCGGGTTCGAAGCCGAGCGAGCCGGCAAGCCCTCGTGGCCGATGCGCCCGCAGAATCTCATCGCCGATGTGCGGGCCTCCCTGGCGCCCGACGATCTGGTGGTCTGCGACGTGGGCGCCCACAAGCTCTGGATGGGCCGGATGTTCCCATGCGAGGCTCCCAACACCTGCCTCATCTCCAACGGGTTTGCCTCCATGGGCATTGGGCTGCCCGGTGCGATCGCGGCCAAGCTGGCGTTTCCGGAGCGACGGGTCCTGGCGGTGTGCGGAGACGGCGGGTTTCTCATGAACGTGCAAGAGCTCGAGACCGCCGTGCGTCTCCGCGTGCCGGTGGTAGCACTGATCTGGCGCGATGACGGCTACGGCGTGATCCGCTGGAACCAATTGGTAAAGTTCGGGCGCACAACGGCGGTGGACTTCGGCAACCCAGATCTCGTCACGCTGGCGCAGAGTTTCGGCGCGGTCGGATTACGGGTGTCGCACCCCACCGAGCTTCGCCCGTGTCTGGCCGAAGCGTTCCGAGCGGAGCGCCCGGTCGTCATCGACTGCCCGGTGGACTACGCGGAGAACCTCAGGCTGACGGAACACCTGAAGGCCCGCGGCTGACGACTATGGCAGGAGCGCAATGATGCGGACCGGGCCACCGGTGCCGCCCTTGATCTTCATCGGCAAGGCGATGAGGATCGCCCCCTTCGGTGGAAGCTTGTCCAGATTGGCGACGTTCTCCAGCCCGTAGAGGTCGGCGCCGTTCAGGATCCGGTGGACGATGAAGTCCCGCGAGGGCCCGTGGTCGATGCTGGGCGTATCGATGCCTACCCCGTCGATCGCGCGCTCCTTGACCAGGAACTCGGCCGCCTCCTTCGAGAAGCCTGGAAAGTGCAGCGTCTTTGGATCGCCGGGGGTATCGCTGCCGAGGTACCGCACCTTGTCGGGCCAGTGCCGCCCCCAGCCGGTGTACATCAACACGATTGCCCCCTTGGGAATGCGGCCATGCCTGGTCTCCCAGGCCTTGAGGTCCTCGACGGTAAGCCGGTAGTCCCGATCCCGAACGACTGCTTGAATGACGCTCACCACCACCGCCGGTCCTACCAGCCGCTGGACCGGAATCTCGTCCACTGCGCTCCGGCCCTTGCCAAAATGGATCGGCGCGTCGATGTGCGTCCCGCCGTGCTCGGAAGTCGCGAAGTTCGCGGAGGCGTACCAGTACCCGCCCGCGGTCATCCCCCAGTCGGTCTTCTCCCGCTGAAACGGCTTATTCGTAGGCCAGTAGACGGTCCGCTCATCGAAGGGGTACGTCAGGTCCACCAGCTTCCGCTCGTCGAGCTGGGCCGAGGCCGGACTTGCCCACGCGAGCAGCCACCCAGCCAGGAACAATCCCATCGTCATTGCCATAACCATCCTCCTTCATGCCCGCTCAGCCGCGGGCTATGCGCGATCGCGAGCCAGGAGGCGCTTGGCCAGTTGCTGGAGTTCGTTGATGTTGACCGGCTTGGCGAGTGCCGCGTTCACGACCCCGAAATTCACGGCTTCCAGCAAGAAGGGCGGCGTGGCCTGGCCCGTGATCAGCACGATCTTGATGTGCTGCAGGTCGGGACGCTTGCGGATCTGGTGGCAGACTTCGAGCCCGTCCCAATCGGGCATCGCATAGTCTGTCACGACGAGGTCGGGCTTCTCCTGCTCGATCAGGCTCATCGCCTCGAGGCCGTTGTCAGCCTCGAGGATCCGGGCAGGTAAGGCTTGCAGCGCCGAACGGAACAATAACCGGATTGAAGGTTCATCGTCAACGATAAGGATTGTCTGTGACTTCCGAGCGGGTTCGCTCACACGAGCCTCCATGCTTGTAGTAGCGAGTAGTTGGCATCATCACTGAGCATAAACTAACAGGCTCCCAACAAACCAGTAGAACATCATATAGCAGGACACATGCCGCTTTCTTTCTTACTGAAAATCAGGAAGATAGGGAATATGGCTCGACCAGGATCGTATCGAGGTAGATACAGGCTGTATCTACTCGCAACGCGAATTGGGTGTCGAGAGACCTGTCCATCATGGAGCTAAGCTGGCGGGAACCGGGTGATGGTGACCGGCGTGTAAGCCAGCCGGGGCCCGCTGGCGGTGTAGTAGCAAAGCGTATGCTTCAGCCAGTTCGCATCGTCGCGCTTGGGAAAGTCGGCCCGGTAGTGGGCGCCGCGGGACTCCTCGCGGGCGAGCGCTCCGGCCACCACGGTCTCGGCCAGCTCTACCAGCGATCCCAGCTCCAGCGCGGTGATGAGATCGGTGTTGAAGACCTGGCCGCGGTCATCCAAACGGACGCGGGCGGCGCGCGCTTTGAGAGCCCGCACGGCGGCCAGCGCCCCGGTCATCCTGTCCTTCGTGCGGGCGAGCCCGAGATGGAGGGCCAGCGCCTTGCCCAACTCCTCGCGCACCTGCCAGGCCCGCTCCCTTCCTTCATTCTTCAGGAGCCGGGCGATCCGCGCCTCCTCCCGCTGGAGCGCCCCGGCGTCGCCCAGCGGCGGACTCGCGGTCGCCACGTACTGGGATGCCCGCAGGCCGGCCCGCCGCCCGAAGACGATCGTCTCGAGCAAGGAGTTCCCGCCGAGGCGGTTGGCTCCGTGGATACTGACGCAGGCACACTCCCCTGCGGCGTACAGGCCGGCGAGGGCGGTCTCGCCCCACGTGTTGGTCTTGATGCCGCCCATCACGTAGTGGGCGCCCGGCTGCACCGGGATCGGCGATTCGATCGGGTCTACGCCGGCGAAGTCCAGCGCGAGCTGGCGGATCTGCGGCAGCCGCTCCAGGATCCGCGCACGGCCCAGGTGGCGCAGGTCCAGAAGCACGCAGCCGTCCACCCCCCGTCCCTCGGCGATCTCCGTGCCGATCGCCAGCGACACGGTGGACCGCGTGGCGAGCTCCATCTGCTCCGGCGCGTACTTCTTCATAAACCGCTCGCCCAGCGTATTCAGGAGGTAGCCGCCTTCGCCGCGTGCGCCCTCGGTGATCAAAATGCCGGTGTCTTTCAAGGTGGTCGGGTGGAACTGGATGAACTCCATGTCCATCAGCGGCGCCCCAGCCCGGTAGGCCATGCTCATGCCGTCCCCGGTGTTGATGACGGCGTTGGTGCTCGTGAGATAAATCCGGCTGCAGCCGCCGGTCGCCAGGATGACGGCCTTAGCCTTGATGGCGTGCAGACCGCCCTTCAGGAGGTCCCAGGCGATGACGCCCCGGCAGCCGCCGTCCTCGACGAGGAGCGACGTGACGTACCACTCTTCGTAGACGTACACCTGGCGCTTCAGGAGCTGCTCGTACATGGCGTGCAGGAGCGCATGGCCGGTGCGGTCGGCGGCGTAGCAGGTCCTGGGGAAGCCGGCGCCGCCGAATGGGCGCTGCGCGATGCGGCCTTGCTCATCCCGGCTGAAGATCACCCCCATGCGCTCCAGCGCATGGATGTCGTCCGGCGCCTCGCGGCACATCGCTTCAATGGCGTCCTGATCACCAAGCCACAGGCCGCCCTTGGTGGTGTCGGAGGCGTGCTTCTCCCAGGAATCGTTCTCGCCCAAGGCCGCGTTGATGCCACCCTGCGCCGCGACGGAATGGCTTCGGACTGGATGGACCTTCGAGACGATAGCCACGTCGAGGCCTGGCGCAACGGCCACGGCCGCCCGCATGCCGGCCAAGCCGGCCCCGACGATCAGAACGTCATGGATCCGTTTTAGATGCCCCATCGCGCGCGCTCCATGAATACCCTACTGGGCATCCCCTTGGCAAACCACCATGACCATGCTAACCTTCTTCCGTGACCATCCTTGCCACGCTCCTTCCCCAACTTGTTGGTCTCTCGCATCCGGGTCTATACTACACGATGTGGTAACTATGGAGGTTTGTCGTTGAATCTCTCGGCCGACCGGTTCGTCTCCCGCCACCTCGGCCCGACGGATGCCGATATCCAGGAGATGCTGGCGACGCTGGGCTTGCAGTCGCTGGACGCGCTGGTGGACGCGACCGTACCGGAAGACATCCGGATGCGCCGGCCCCTGGCGCTCGACCCGAACATGGGCGAGTTCGAGACGCTGGCGATGTTGCGCGCCCTGCACGACCGGAACCAGGTCTTTCGCTCGTACATCGGGATGGGGTACTACGACTGCATCACCCCGCCGGTGATCCAGCGCAATATCTTAGAAAATCCCGGCTGGTACACGCCATACACGCCGTACCAGGCGGAGATCGCGCAGGGGCGCCTGGAGGCGCTCCTCACCTACCAGACCATGGTCGCCGACCTGACTGGCCTGCCGCTCGCCAACGCGTCGCTGCTGGACGAGCCGACGGCGGCGGCCGAAGCGATGATGATGTGTCTCCGGATCAAGGGCGACGGAAAGAAGGGATTCTTCGTCGCGCAGGACTCTCATCCCCAGACCATCGCCGTGCTGCAGACGCGGGCCCAGCCTTTCGGGATCACCCTGCACATCGGCCCGCCCGAGGCCATCAACTTCCAGAAGCAGGGCCTCTTCGGCATCCTGCTGCAGTACCCGGCCACGCACGGCGCCGTCCGCGACTACAGCGCCCTGGTGGCGCAAGCCCACGCGGCCGGCGTGATGGCGGTGGTCGCCACCGACCTGCTCGCGCTCACACTGTTGCGCCCGCCTGGCGAGGTCGGCGCCGACATCGCCGTCGGCTCAAGCCAGCGCTTCGGCGTGCCGCTCGGGTTCGGCGGCCCGCATGCCGCGTTCCTGTCATCGAAAGACGAGTACAAGCGTCAGCTACCCGGCCGCATCGTCGGCCTGTCGCGGGACGCCCACGGAAAGCCGGCCTACCGGCTGGCCCTGCAGACCCGCGAGCAGCACATCCGACGCGACAAGGCGACGAGCAACATCTGCACAGCCCAGGTGCTGCTGGCCGTGATGGCCAGCATGTATGCGGTGTACCACGGGCCCGAGGGGCTGCGGCGGATCGCGGAGCGTGTGCACGGCTTCGCGGTGGTGCTGGCCGAGGGCCTGCGTCGGATGAGTGTCAAGGTCGGTAACGAACCCTTCTTCGACACCATCCGCGTCCGGCCGGATGAGCATTCCGGGAAGCGCGTCCTCGCGCTGGCGCAGGAGCGCCGCATCAACCTAAGGTCGTTCGAGGATGGTTCCCTCGGCATCGCGCTCGACGAGGTCACCACGGCGGCGGAGGTGCAGACGCTCTTCGAGATCTTTGGAGGAGGCCGGCCGGTGCCCTTTACCGTCGAGGACCTCGCCGCCAAGGCCGACTTTTCCTTCCCACCCGCGCTGGCGAGGACGAGCAAGTACCTCACGCACGAGGTCTTCAACCGCTATCATTCCGAGCACGAGATGCTCCGGTACATGCACCGCCTGGAGGCGCGGGACCTCTCGTTGGTCCATTCCATGATCCCGCTCGGCTCCTGCACGATGAAGCTCAACGCCACCGTGGAGATGATCCCCGTCACCTGGAAGGGCTTCAGCCGCATCCATCCCTTCGCCCCGCCCGAACAGACGCGGGGGTACCAGGACCTGTTTCAGCAGCTGGAGAGTTGGTTGGCGGAGATCACCGGCTTCTCGTCCATCTCGCTCCAGCCGAACGCCGGCTCGCAAGGCGAGTACGCCGGGCTGCTGGTCATTCGGGCCTATCACCGCCACCGGGGCGAGGGGCAGCGCGACTCCTGTCTGATCCCGGTCTCGGCCCACGGCACCAATCCGGCCAGCGCGGTCATGGCCGGGCTCAACGTGGTGCCCGTGGCCTGCGACGAGCGCGGCAACATTGATCTCGGCGATCTGGAAGCCAAGGCCCAGCAGCACCGTGAGAATCTGGCCGCGCTGATGATCACGTACCCGTCCACTCATGGCGTGTTCGAAGAGAGCGTGCGCCGCGTCTGCCGGATCGTCCACGACTACGGCGGGCAGGTTTACATGGACGGCGCCAACATGAACGCCCAGGTCGGGCTGTGCCGGCCGGGGGATATCGGCGCCGACGTGTGCCACCTCAACCTGCACAAGACCTTCTGTATCCCGCACGGGGGCGGCGGGCCCGGCATGGGGCCGATCGGCGTGGCCGCGCATCTGACGCCGTTCCTGCCGGGGCACCCAATCACGAACCTGGGCGGGAAGGACTCGATCGGGCCCATCGCTGCCGCGCCGTACGGGAGTCCGAGCATCCTGACGGTCTCGTGGATCTACATCGCGATGATGGGCAGCGACGGGCTGACCAAGGCCACGCAGGTGGCGATCCTGAACGCGAACTACATGGCCAAGCGGCTGGAGAAGCACTTCCCGATCGTGTACACCGGCAAGAACGGGCTCGTGGCGCACGAGTTCATCCTGGACCTGCGGCACTTCAAGGAGAGTGCCGGCGTCGAGGCGATGGATGTCGCGAAGCGCTTGATGGACTACGGCTTCCACGCGCCCACGGTGTCCTGGCCGGTGCCGGGAACCCTGATGATCGAGCCGACGGAGAGCGAGTCGAAGGCGGAGTTGGACCGGTTCTGCGAGGCGATGATTGCTATCCGCGGGGAGATTCAGGAGATCGTCGAGGGCCGGGTGCCGCGCGACAACAATGTGCTCAAGAACGCCCCGCACGCGGCTGAGGTCGTGACGGCCACGCAGTGGAACCGGCCGTACAGCCGCGAGCAGGCGGCCTTCCCGCTGCCGTGGGTGCGCGAGCGCAAGTTCTGGCCGGCAGTCTCGCGCATTGACGACGCCTACGGCGACCGTAACCTTGTCTGCACCTGCCCGCCGCTAGAGAGCTACTCCGCCTAAAAGGGCGGAGTGGCCTTGCCCAGTCTCCCTGAGTTATAGTAAAGTCTGGGTCTATTCAATTGGCTTACATTTTCCTGGCGGGGTGACTATGCTTCGCCGATCCCAGCTTGTGCTGGCCGTTCCCCTAGCGGCCCTGGTCGCAAGTTGGGGTTGTGCCACCAACCCGCCCCTCGTCGATCCCCAGAGACAAGACGTCGGAAATGGGGCCACACAGGCCGTCCATTCCCAGCTTGAGCAGCAACTAGCCGCCCTCACCACCGAACTCGCCGCCGAGTTCGGCACCCGTCAGGTCAACCGGGTCGCCGTGCTTCCGTTTGAGAATACAACCGGTCAGAAGACTGACTCCATGGGGACCTATCTGGCCGAAAAGATCACGCATTTGCTGTTCGCCAAGCGTCAGGCCACGGTCGTCGAACGCACATTCCTGGATAAAGTGGCGGATGAAATGGCGCGGGGCTACAACGGGCGGTTTGATGAAGGTTCGCTCAAGAATGCCGGGCGCCTTCTGAACGCCGATACTCTCATCGTGGGAAGCTATACCAGGTTAACCAACGGCGTGACTGAAGTCATGGCGAGAGCCGTCTCGATGGAAACCGGTGAGATCGTGGTGGCCAGTTCTGCAACCATCCCCTCAAATCTCATCCCGATTCTTCCCAGCGCCGAGCGCACACCTCTCCAGGCAAAAAGGGAGCGTCCCCTGTTAGAGCAACAGCGAGACGGGCGTACCGCAGAAATCCAGGGGCCCGGTACGTTTAACATTGTTCCTTCTCCGCGACCGGCCACATCCTCCGAGCTGCCGCAGTACCCAACGTATCCCACTTATCCGGCTTATCCAACTCCTCAGGTGATCGTTCCCGACCAGAGCTCTATCTACGCGCCGATCTCGCCTCCTGTCATCTATAGTCCTTCTATCATTGTCATTCCCATTCCGCGCGTCTTCCATCCAGGGTCCCACCACCACCACGGCCGGAGACGCTGATAGCTACGTGGTGGGACCAGCCGGTCCGCGCCACCCGTTCAGAGGCATTTCGGAAACTGATTTACGCCTGGGGGAGGCAGCAGGGGACTGTCTGAGCAAACCCGAGCCGGCTCAGCCTGTCCCCACTTGACTTTTGAGCGGGCATAACGCTGATTACGCGAGTGTCATAACTGCGTTGTCTGCTGCTTCCACGAAGAGATCGATGATTGGTTGGATCAGCGCACTGGCCTCCTCGTGGCTGATTCCGTTTTCTCGAAAGGCAATGGCGAGCCGGTACGTAAGCGATTCATGCGACTCGTCTCCGTGCTTCGTATGCGCTAAAAACCACTCTGACCCTTTCGTCCCCACCGCCCGCCGAAACTCTTGAGAATCCAGGAAGTGACCGCTTGCCACCTCTGCAAAGATCTCTACGGCCGCAAACCGCAAAAACATGGCGGCAGGATCATTCCACGTATCCATTTCAGTGATGAGCTTCTGTACAAGAGGGACCGGGTACGGCTCGAGATCCTCATAGGTGAGGCCTACCGCTTCCGCTGCTTTGATCCAGAGTTCACGATGCTCCTCTTCATCTCTTTCAATGAGCGTGAGAGTCTTGTCAGCCAGAACAAGGAGTGAAAGAAGATCGTCCGCATTCCCAGGATCGGTGATTAATTTATGTTTGATGAATTTGACGCACCCACGCCTGATAGTCTTGGGGAACTCATCCACAAAAGGCCAGAAGCTGATGAAAAGTTGGCGCAGGGCAGGTATATTGCCTTCGCGGCATGCCTGAGAGGCGATTGAACTTTTAACCTTAGAAGTCACCTCCTCTTTGATGTCACAGACCCAGTCTGGTAAGGGCCTGGAATACCGATCAGTAAACGTGCCCATAGGATCCCCTTTTCGCTTTCGCAAAAAGGCGTACTGAGCGAAAGGCTCTCAGAATCAGGTTAGTGGAAAATCGTACAAGTGACTTTTACTACGCGCTAAAATAAAAGTGAATCCGGTGTTTACCGGAGGAGCAAGTAGGGTGTTTACGTGAGGGATGAGACACAAAAATGGGAGAGGCTACTCCCCTTTTCGGCCGAATCATCCCTACAGTCGTGAGCAGGCGCGCTTCCCGCGCCTTGGGTGCCCGACCGCAAGCTCTGGCCGGCGTCGGGCGCATCGACGACGCCTACGGCGACCGCATCCTCGTCTTTCGCAGACAAAAAAGATCTCAGTCCCCTCTCCTAGAACAACTCACCCTGGCTGCCCTGTTCTACTCCATGCCCGCCTTTCGACTTCGCGCGTTCGGCCAGGATGTCGGCTTGGCGGGTGGGCTCTGCGATGCGGTAGCCCTTCCCGCACGCGAGGGAGAGCTCGATCGCCTGGGCCAGGTCAATCTTGTGGCCGATCGACACGAAGACCGGCTGCACGCCGTCTTTGGTGCGCACCACCGCGCCGATCACACCACCACCGTCGTCACAGAGATCGGAGACAGACCCTCTGGCTTGCTTCGGCTCCTTGTAGGTCCCGAACAAGAGCGACTTCGCACAGCCGATCGTCGGCCGATCCAGGATCACACCGATGTGACAGGCAATCCCCGCTGCCCGCGGATGCGCCAGGCCCTGGCCGTCTATGAAAATCAGATCCGGATCATGTTTGAGCTTGCCGAAGGCCTGGACCAGCGCGGGCGTTTCGCGGAACGACAAGAGGCCGGGAATGTACGGGAAGGTCACCTTCGCCTTGTGAACGACGGTCTCTAGAACGTCCAGTTTCGGGAACGAGAGCACGACGACGCAGGCGTGCGCGATATCCTCGACGAAGGCCACATCCGCGCCGGCGATCAGATTGGGCGTTCCCACCTTACCGTGCGGGATCACCTTGGCGCGAAGCTGCTGCTGGATCTGGATCGCTTCCTTGGGCGTGACATCCCAGGAGTGGAAATGCTGGACCTGCACCGGTCAGGGTCCTTTGATTACTTGAAGAGTCTTTTGAGGCCTTCTACGGCCTTTCCCGCCTCGCTGCCGAGGCCCTTGGCCGCTTCCTCGGCGGCCTCCCCCAGGAGTTTGCCGGAGCCTGCGACCGACTGCACAACCGACTTGTTAATCGCCATCAACACTTCCGCAGCGGCCTGCTGCACCATCACCCCGCCTGATTCCTTCCCAATGTCCCGAAGATAGAGGTCCGGAAGACGGACCGTGAGAGCTTTCCCCTTGAGCACGGAGGCGCTCAAATTGACCTGACCGTTCTTCACGATGAAATGATTGATTTGGACTTTTTTCTGAGTTGGATCCTTTTTCTGCGATTTCGACTCACCGACTTCTTTTGTTCCAACAGATTTGCCGAACGCCGCCACGTGCTCCTGGATCTTGCTGATGTTGCTACCGGACGGGCCACTCTCATACGTGATCTCGGGGCCGTCAATCAAGATTTCCTCGATGATGAGCTTGTCCGACAGGGCGGTCTTCAGATCCATTTTGACCTTGGCATCGGCGAGCTTGAACGCGCGCTCGGCCTGGAAACCCGGAGGGTTGCCGACCACCAGCCCTTTGAGCCGACCTTGTCCGGAAAAGGGGGAAAGGTCCACGGCATCGACTTTAACGGTGGTCCCGGTGATTCTCGGCCCCACGGCCTCGACTCCCGCTTTGATCATCGAATTAAAGTAAACACCGATCATTGTCAGGGCCACGATGATGAGGAGAACGACGATAACGCCGACCTTCAGAAGAGTCTTCATGGTCGCTCCTCCTCTCCGATATTCTCGCCGAGGACCATTAGATAAGCGCACTGCAAGCCCACGATCGTCTTGGCGTCCTTGATGACACCCTCCCGGATCATGGCGATGGTCCGCTCCAGCGGGAACTCCGCGAGCGCCAGGACCTCATCGTCCCCCAGATTCTGCTTGCCCTTCTGAAGCTGCGTCGCCTTGTAGATGTGGATCACCTCGTCGGTGAAGCCCGGGGTCGTGTAAGCGCTCACAACATGATCGAGTTGCCCCGCTTTATAGCCGATCTCCTCCTCCAGTTCTCGTTGGGCGCACACGCGCGGGTCCTCGCCGGGATGCAGCTTGCCGGCCGGAATCTCGTAGATGTACCCGCCGACCGCGTGCCGGTACTGCCGGATCAGGAGCACGGTCCGCTCGTCCTTCAGCGGCACGACCGCCGCCGCGCCGGGATGGTGGATGACTTCCAGTTCGACCGTGGTGCCGTTGGGAAGCGTCACCGTCTCGAGGTTGAAATTAATGATGCGGCCCTTGTAGATATTCTTGGTCATCATTGCCTCTTGTAGAACGGCAACTTCACCACGACGGCCGGATGCAGGCGCCCGCGGATGTCGACCTCGAACTGCGTACCGGGCGTGCTGAATTTCGTCGGCACGTAGCCCAGGCCGATGCCCTTTTGCAGGAGCGGCGAGAGATTACCGCTCGTCACGACACCGATCTCCTGGCCATCGGCGACGATCTTCATGCCGTGGCGCGGGACACCCTTCTGCAGCAGTTCGAACGCGATCAGTTGCTTCGCCGGTCCTTTTTCTTTCTGCTCGAGCAGGGGCGCGCGGCCGATAAAGTCGCCCTTCGTGAAGTCAACGGCGAAGGCCGCGCCCGCCTCGAGCGGGGTGGTCTGTTCGTCAATGTCGTTGCCATACAGCAAATAGCCGACCTCCAAGCGCAGGAGGTCGCGCGCCCCCAGCCCGCAGGGCTTGATGCCGGCAGACCCGCCGGCCTTCATGAGTGCTTCCCAGACCGCCACTGCCTTGTGAGACGGGACGTAGAGCTCGTAGCCGACCTCACCGGTGTAGCCGGTCCGTGACACGACCCCGTGCACGCTGCACACGTCCGTTTCCACGCATTGCCGGGGCTTAAGCGTATCGGCTGCACGGGGCACGACCGCGCGCAAGACTCCCGGCGAGCGCGGCCCCTGCAACGCGATCTGGGCCAGCTCGTCGCTCTCGTCGTCGAGGCGCACGTCCCCCTGCGGCGCCTTCTGGAACAGCCAAGAGACGATCTTGTCGCGGTTCGAGGCGTTGACGCACAGGAGGAACCGCGCGTCTCCCAGCCGGTACACGAAGATGTCGTCCTTGATCCCGCCGGCGGGGTTGGACACCATCGAGTAGTGGGCGTCGCCCACGGCCAGCTTGGCGACGTTGTTGGTCGTGACCTGCTGGAGAAAGGCCAGCGAGTCCCGGCCCGCAACCGTCACCCGGCCCATGTGACTCACGTCGAACAGCCCGACGGCCGTCCGGACGGCTTGGTACTCCTCGAGCACGCCGCCATACTGGATCGGCATCTCCCAGCCGGCGAAGTCCACCAGCTTGCCGCCCGATTGCTGATGCTGCGTGAAGAGGGGGGTTCTCTGCATGATGTGGATCTCCCCTCACCCTCCCCTCTCCCCTCAGGGGAGAGGGCTAGGGAGAGGGGCTCACTCTAGCAGAGCCGCCACGGCGATGGAAAGCCCGAAGCTTGAACTCCCGAGTGAGGCTCGGCTATGGTGGGCCCGCCATGCCTATGACCTATCGCGAGCTGCTGCGGCTGGCCAACGCCTTCAGCGAGTCGCAGACCCTACTGGCAGCGAACGACCTGGACATCTTCACGGCCATCGGCTCGGCCGGGCGCACCGCTGATACTGTGGCCCGGCGCTGCAAGGCCGACCCGGAGGGCATGTTCCTGCTCCTGAACGCCCTGGTCGGGCTGGAGCTGTTGACGCTCCGAAAGGGACGCTACTACAACACGCCGCTGGGTCGCCGCCACCTGGATCGTCGCAGTCCAGAGGCGATCTCCAACCTCCTCTGGCTCCTCGGGCATCACTGGCAGGACTGGACGGACATCCCCAAGGCGATCCGGCACGGCCGCCCAGGCTGGGCTCCCCTCACCAAGACCCCGGAGTTTCGCAGGCGGTTCTCGCTCGCGATGCACGAGCGAAGCTTCATACTCGCCGAACCCACCGTGGCCACGCTCCGCCTCTCACCGAAGGCCAGACGATTCCTCGACCTGGGCGGCGGGCCTGGCTCCTACGCGATCGCCCTGGCGAAACGTTACCCTCGGCTGGAAGGCGTCGTCTTGGACCAGACCGTCACGGTGACGCGCGAGTTGATCCGGACGCACCACCTGCAGCACCGGCTTATCGCCCGGCAAGGCTCCCTCTTCACGGCTGACCTCGGATCCGACTACGACGCCGTCCTTGTGTCGAACGTGATCCACGCCTTCAACGAGAAGGAGAACCGCACCTTGCTGA
>VBOF01000012.1:0-2343 GCA_005877855.1 Nitrospirota bacterium
AGACGTGGACGAGGCCTTCCACACCCGGCTCCAGCTCGATGAAGGCGCCGTAATCGGTCAAGCTGACCACCCGGCCCTTGATCCGGGTGCCGACCGGATACTTGGCGGCCACGCCCATCCAGGGATCGGCGCTCTTCTGCTTCAGACCGAGCGAGACGCGGCCGGTCTCGCGGTCATACTTGAGAACCATTACTTCGACACGGTCGCCGACCACGTAGATCTCCGAGGGATGGCCGATGCGGCCCCACGACATATCGGTGATGTGGAGGAGCCCGTCGATCCCGCCGAGGTCCACGAACGCGCCGTAATCTGTGATGTTCTTGATGGTGCCGTTCACGAGCTGGCCTTCGGTGAGGTTCGCCAGGGTCCGCTGCCGGCGTTGGTCGCGCGACTCCTCGAGCAGGAGTCGGCGGGACACGACCACGTTGCCGCGCCGCTGGTTGATCTTGATGATCTTCATGGGGAAGGTCTTGCCGATGAGCTGTTCGGGGTCACGCACCGGATGCAGGTCGATCTGGGAGCCGGGCAGGAAGGCTTTCACGCCGATGTCCACCATCATTCCGCCCTTGATGCGGCTGATGATCCGGCCTTCGACGATGGCCTCCTCGTTGTAGATGCGTTCCAGGTCTTCCCAGACCTTCATCTTGTCCGCTTTCTCTTTGGAGAGGATGAGGTTGCCTTCGCTGTCCTCGCGTTCCTCGATGTAGACCGGAAGTCGGGTGCCGGGCGTGAGCGCGGCCAGCTCTTGGGGCGTGAATTCCTCGGCGGAAATGATCCCCTCGGATTTGTAACCGATGTCCACGATCACCGCGTCCTTCTTGACCGTCACGACGGTGCCTTCGATGACCGATCCTTCCTCGAAGTTCTGGAAGGTCTGATCGTACATCGAGGCCATCGCGGCCTTCTCCGGTGATCCCGTTTTCAACTGTTCAAGCGTTTCCATTCGCCGTATCACGCCTCCCCACACATGACCTGATGTGACACCCAGGGTTAAAGGTTAACTGCTTGCGGACCGGCCAGCGGCGTAGGGGGCTTGCACCCCGCCGAGTTCCGCGATACGGTCCATGATCTCCTGACTGATCCGCTGAAACACGTCCTTCTTCTTGCTCTCGCTGTCGAGCTCCTTCACAAGCGCCGAGAAATCCAGCGGCGCGCCGTAGATCACCCGGATCGGGCGCAGCCGGATCCACTTGGACCCTGGCGGGAGCACGTCGTACGTGCCTCCCAGGTAGGCTGGCACCACGGGACAGCCGGTCGCAGCCACGATGATCCCGACGCCCGGCTTGCCGGGCTTGAGCCGTCCATCCTCCGAACGACCGCCTTCCGGGTAAATAGCCACCGCCTGCCCGGCTTTCACGCGGCGGATGGCTTCCTCAAACCCAGTGCGGTCCACGCGCTCCCTGCGGATTGGGATCCACCCCATGTGCCGCATCAACCAAGCCGTCGGTCCGGAGAAAAGGTCCATGCGGCCCATAAACCATGCCCGCCGGGGCATCCCGCAACCCAGGATCGGGATGTCCAGGTAGCTGGCATGGTTCGCGGCGATCAGCACTCCGCCGCTCTTTGGCACGAGGTGCGCGCCGGAAACCCGGAGCCTGAACAACCCCGTCGCCAGCAGCCGGACTGCCGCCCACGCCAGCCAGTACAGCACCATTACCGGCGGGCGGCCGTCTTGCGCTCGATCAAGCGCACCATGCGCTCGACGACTTCCTCAATCGTGAGCCGGCCGGTGTCGATGATCACCGCGTCCGGAGCCGCCGTCAGCGGGGCGCTTGTCCGCGTCCGATCGCGCCCGTCGCGGGCTTCCAGCTCACGCTGCGTCTCCGCCAACTCCGCCACCTGCCCCGCGCCGACGAACTCCGCATGCCGTCGACGCGCCCGCTCCGCCGACGAGGCCTCCAGAAAGAACTTCACGGGCGCCTGAGGGAAGACCCGAGTCCCCATATCCCGGCCTTCCGCGACGAGGCCCGGGGCGCCTGCTTGGCGTGCGACGTTCTGCTGGATCGGCAGCAACCAGGCCCGCACCTGGGGCAAGGCGGCCACCTGGGAGGCCGCCCTGCTGACCTCCGGCGTCCGCAACTCGTCCCCCAAGACTTGGCCGTCGACTTCGACGACCATCCCACCACCGACAGTGGACGACGCAGTTAACTTCGTCGTCGCGCAGAGCCGGCGTATCGCATCAGAATCCGCCGGGTCGGTGCCAGCGGTCAAGGCCTTCCACGCGACGGCGCGATAGAGCGCGCCGGAATCCAGGTACGTGTAACCGAGTCGTGCGGCGATCAGCTTGGCGACGGTACTCTTGCCAACCCCGGACGGGCCGTCGATGGCGACGATCATCGGCGG
>VBOF01000012.1:2447-17457 GCA_005877855.1 Nitrospirota bacterium
GTGGCTCTGGCAGACGGCTCCAGTCAAGGGGCGGCCGCCCGCGATGCGCAGGCCGTCGGGCCGTTCCTCGACCGCGGCGCCCAGGCGCCGCAACTCCATCGCCATGGCGGCGATCCGATCGCTCTCCTTCACCCGCAGTTCTTCCGCACCGCTGATGATGGTTTCGCCTTGGGCGCAGGCCGCAGCCACGCAGAGGATCGGAAACTCGTCGATCGTCTTGGGAATACGCTCGGGCCCGATCGTCACCCCGCGCAGGGGCGCTGAGCGGACGCGCAGGTCCGCGACCGGCTCCCCGGCCTGCGTGCGGGGGTTCAGCAGCTCGATGTGCGCGCCCATCGCTTGTAAGATTTCGAGGACTCCGGTCCGTGTGGGATTGACGCCCACCCCCGTGATCGTCACCTCCGAATTGGGGACCAGCGAGGCGGCCACGAGAAAGAAGGCAGCGGCCGAGAGGTCGCCCGCCACGGCGATGTCCTTGGCCGTGAACGCACGCTGGCCGGTCAGGCTCACCGTGAGGACGTTTCGCGTCACCGGGATGCCGAGGTAGGCAAACAGGCGTTCTGTGTGGTCCCGCGACAGGGCGGGCTCGGTCACGCTCGTGGTGCCCTCAGCGAAGAGGCCGGCCAGCAGCACGGACGACTTCACCTGGGCGCTGGCGATCGGCGAGCTGTAGGCGATGCCCCGCAGGCGCGCGCCGACGATGGCGAGCGGCGCGAGTTCCCCGCCGCGGCGCCCGGCGATCACCGCGCCCATCTCGCGGAGCGGCCCGACGACGCGGCCCATGGGCCGCCGCCGGATCGAAGTGTCGCCGGTCAAGACGGAGAAGAAGTCCTGTCCGGCCAGCACGCCGACGAGCAGGCGGATGCCTGTGCCGGAGTTCCCGCAATCCACGATCGAATCCGGTTCTCGTAGCCCCCACAGGCTCTTGCCTGTCACCCGCAGGCGGTCTGGTGCGATCTCGACGGGCACACCCATCGCCTGGAACGCCGCCGCTGTGTGCAGGCAGTCCTCGCCGGGGCAGTAGTTGGAGATCGTGGCCTCACCGTCCGCCAGCGCGCTGAGAATGATCGCGCGGTGGGTGATGGATTTGTCTCCCGGAACCGTGAGGGTACCGTGCAAAGGCATCAGGTGATCTTCTCCCGCCGTTGCTTCGCCAGGGTGAACTCACGGACCAGCCCTTCGCCGTCGCCGGCCTTGAGGATCGCCTTGATTTCTGGCGACGAGGCCGCGATGCGGGTAGTGTCCTTGTACCCTCCTCCGGCGAACGCTTGGAGGTCAAGGTCGGGTATGAACCGTTCCTGGAACGTCGCGATGGTGTTCACGATTGCGAAGGCCAGCACGTGCGGCAGGTGGCTGACGGCGCCCAGGACCCCGTCGTGCAGCATGGGATCCATCTCACGTATCCGAGCGCCGCAGGCTTCCCAGAGGCGGCGTACCTTCGCCAGCGCGTCTGGGTCTGTCTGCGAGGTCGGCGTCAGAATACACAGGGCGTCGCGGAACAAGTCCGGGCTCGCCGCCTCGACTCCGGTCTTCTCCTTGCCGGCGATGGGGTGCATGCCGACCACCCGGATGCCAGCCGGCGCGAGCGCCTCCATGCGCTCGACCAGCGGGCCTTTGACGCTCCCCACGTCCGTCACGATGGCGCCCGGAGCGAGTCGCGGGGCGCACGTGCGGAGCACGGCTTCGAAGGTGTCCACCGGCGTGGCGAGCACGAGCAGATCGGATCCGGCCGCTGCCTCCGCCAGGTCCGTGACGTAGCGGTCGATGGCCTTCAGCTCGACAGCCCTCTTGAGATTCTTGACCCGCCGGCCGGCGCCGACGATGGTTTTGACGAGTCCCTGCTGCTTGCAGGTCATCCCGAGCGAGCCACCGATGAGGCCTACGCCGACGATGGTCATCTGCTGGAACAATGGGGAGGGGCGCGTCTTGGCGCGTCGGGGGCGGGTGGGTTGGACGCGTGCCATTAGATCTCGCGGTCCACCGCCTCCGCGATCTTCTTGAGGTCCTTCATCAGCTCTTTGAACTTGGAGGGCTTGAGCGACTCCTCGCCGTCGCAGAGGGCGCATTCTGGGTTGGAGTGCACTTCGATCAACAGGCCGTCCGCGCCGGCCGCGATGGCGGCTTTGGCCATGGGCGCCACCAGTTCCCACTTGCCAGTGGCGTGGCTGGGATCCACGATGACCGGCAGATGCGAGAGGGCTTTCAGCGCGGGGACGGCCGAGAGGTCCAACGTGTTGCGGTACTGGGCCTCGAAGGTGCGGATGCCGCGCTCGCAGAGCATCACATTCTTGTTGCCGCGAGACATGATGTATTCGGCGGAGAGCAGCCACTCCTTGATGGTTGCCGAGAGGCCGCGCTTGAGGAGCACCGGCTTGTCGTAGGCGCCGACCTCCTTCAGGAGTTCGAAGTTCTGCATGTTGCGGGCGCCGATTTGGATGATGTCGGTTTTCTCGAGGAAGTACTCGATGTCGCGCGGGTCCAGGATCTCGCTGACGACCGGCAGGCCCGTCTGCCGCTTGGCCTCGGCCAGGAAATCCAGTCCCTCGTTGCCGAGCCCCTGAAAACTGTATGGCGAGGTGCGGGGCTTGTAGGCGCCCCCGCGCAGGATGCTGGCCCCGGCGGCCTTCACTTCCTGGGCGATCCCAAGCGTCAGTTCTTTCTTCTCCACGGCGCAGGGTCCTGCCATGATCGCCACCTTCCTGCTGCCGACCTTCACACCACTGACGTCGATGATCGTGTCGTCTTTCTTGAACTCGCGCCCCGCCAGCTTCCAGGGCGCCAGAATCGGGACCACCTCTTCGACACCAGGGATGGCCCGGAGCGGGTGGTTGGCGAGCAGCCGGTCGTCGCCGATCACGCCGATGATGGTCCGCTCCTGCCCCTTCGAGAGGTGGGGGCTGAGGCCGAGCTCCCGCACGCGGTCCATCACGTGCTCGATCTCTTTTTCCGTGGCGTCGGGTTTCAGCACGATAATCATGAGAAGGCGCTCCTTTTTCGAAAACCCTATGATTTCAGCACTGTCTGTAGTGCGGTGATAAACCGTTCATTCTCCTGTGGCAAGCCGACCGTGACCCGGAGGAACGGACCACTCAGGTGTCGCACGATGACGCCACGGCGGAGCAGGGCCTCGAACACGGCCTTGCCGTCTTGGTGCACGTCGAAGTACAGGAAATTGGCCTGGCTGGGCACGACGGTGAGCCCCAAGGCCCTGAGCCGCTCCGCCAGGTAGGCCATCCCCTCCGTGTTCAACCGCCGGCTTTCGCGGACGTGCTCTTCATCCGCGAGGGCGGCCAGCGCGGCCTTCTGCGCGAGACTGTTCGTGTTGAACGGCGGCCGGATGCGGTTCAGGTGCTGCACGATCTCCGGGGTGGTCAGGCCGTAGCCGATCCTTAGCCCCGCCAGCCCGTAGATCTTCGAGAAGGTCCGCAGCAGCACGACGTTGCGGCCGGCCTTGAGCAGCGACATCGTGTCGGGATAGTCGGCTGCCGTCACGTACTCGTAGTAGGCCTCGTCGAAGACGACGATGACATCCGGAGGGATCGCCCGCATGAACGCGGTGACCGCGGCGGCCGTGACATACGTGCCGGTCGGATTGTTCGGGTTGCAGATGAACGCCAGCCGCGTCTTCGGGGTGACGGCTTTCGCCATGGCGGGCAGGTCGTGGCGGTGCTCCTTCAACGGGACCAGAACCGGTTTGGCGTGCTCGGCCGCTACGTCGATCTTGTAGACGACGAAGCTGGGATCGGCCATCACCGCCTCGTCCCCCGGTTCCAGGAAGGCCTTGGTCAGCAGCGTGATGACTTCGTCAGACCCGTTGCCCAGGATGATCTGGTCAGGCGTCACCTTCCACCGCTCCGCCAGGGCGTCGCGCAGGTAGTAGCCCCCGCCGTCGGGATAGCGATTCACCGTCTTCGCGGCCTCGGCCAGGACCGCGAGTGCCTTGGGCGACGGACCGCGCGGGTTCTCGTTGGAGGCCAGCTTGATAGACCCGGTGATGCCGAGTTCGCGCTCCACTTCCTCGATGGGCTTGCCCGGCGAGTAGGGGACGATGCCGGCGATGTCGGGGCTGATGCGGATGGCCATGGCAGTCCTTAGCTGTGTGCGGGATAGGAGCCGAGGATCTTGAGGAACAGGCAGCGGGACTTCAGCTCGGTCAAGGCCTTCTTGACGCGGTCTTCGTCCACGTGCCCTTCGCAGTCGATGAAGAAGATGTACTCCCAGGCCTTCCGTCTCGACGGCCGGGACTCGATTTTCGTCAGGTTCACGCCGCTGGACGCGAAGGGCCGGAGGAGTTCGTAGAGGGCGCCGACCTTGTCCTTGACCGACAGCATGATGGAGGTCTTGTCCTTCCCGGTCCGCTCCGCGGGCTTCTGGGAGAGCACCAGGAACCGCGTGTAGTTGTTGATGTTGTCCTCGATGCGGGCCTTCAGAACCTTCAACCCGTAGATTTGCCCGGCCAGTTCGGACGCGATGGCCGCAGTCGTGGGATCTTCGGCCGCGATCTCGGCGGCGCGGGCCGTGCTGTGCACTTCCGATACGGGGACGCCAGGCAGGTTGGTCTCCAGCCAGTTGCGGCACTGGGCGATCGCGTGCGGGTGCGAGTAGATCTTCTTGATGCCGCCCAACGAGTCGGCCTTCGACAGCAGGTGGTGGGAGACTTCCTGTTGCACCTCGCCGTAGATCAGGAGATTGGAGTCGATGAACATGTCGAGCGTGTGGTTGACCACGCCTTCGGTGGAGTTCTCGATCGGCACCACGCCGAAGTCCGACCGACCGCGTTCGACCTCGTTGAAGACGTCCTTGATGGAGGTCAGCGGGACGTACTGGGCCGACGAACCAAACTTCTGGATGCAAGCGAGGTGCGTGAACGTGGCGGAGGGTCCCAGGTAAGCCACCTGCAGGGGCCCTTCCAGCGCCAAGGACCCGGACATGATCTCGCGGTACACGGCACGCAAGCCATCGGTGGGGAAGGGGCCGGGGTTGTTTTTGCAGAGCCGATCCAGAATCTCAGCTTCGCGGGCCGGGGTATGGAGGTTGGCCTGTGAATCCTGGGCCTTCTTCAGCTTCCCGATCTCGATGACATGGCGGGCACGTGCGTTGAGCAGACGGATGATCTCGTCATCGATCTTGTCGATTTCTTTACGAAAGGCCTGGAGCGACTTAGGGTCTTTCATGGGCATCTTCGCCTAAAAGGAAATCGTCACTATAGCCGACATCGACCTGATTTGCAAGGAATTACAAGGGAGTGCCGACAAAAGGAAGGCTTCGGAAGGCGATGGTCTGGCCCAGGTTCAGGACAAGAGATCTTTTTGTTTTTCAAAGTGTTGGAACGCAAGCCGGGAAGCGACGCGGCCGCGGGAAGTCCGCTCCAGGTACCCGGCCTGGATCAGGTAGGGTTCGTACACGTCCTCGACGGTCTCGCGTTCTTCGCCGAGGGCCGCGGCCAGGGAGTCCACGCCCACCGGCCCCCCGCCGAACTTCTCGATGACAGTGAGCAATAGCTTGCGATCCATCTCGTCAAAGCCTGCGGAGTCCACGCCGACCCAGGCCAGGGCGTCGTCGGCGACTGCCCGGGTCACGCGCCCATCGGATTTGATCTGCGCGTAGTCCCGCACACGGCGGAGCAGGCGGTTGGCGATGCGAGGCGTGCCGCGGGCACGGCGCGCGATCTCGGCCGCGCCGTCTTTCTCGATCGTCATCTTCATGATCCCGGCTGAGCGCAGGACGATGGCCTCCAACTCCTCCGGGGCGTAGAAGTCCAGCCGCTGGACCAGGCCGAACCGCTCGCGCAGCGGTGAGGTCAGCGACCCGACGCGCGTGGTCGCTCCGATCAACGTGAATCGCGGCAGGTCGAGCTTGATCGTGCGGGTGGACGGGCCTTGCCCGATGATCAGGTCGAGTTGGAAGTCTTCCATCGCCGGATACAACGCTTCCTCGACAGGAGCCGGCAGGCGATGCACCTCGTCGATGAACAGGATATCGCCCTCCTGCAGCGTGGTGAGGATGGCGGCGAGGTCGCCGGCGTGGCTCAGGACGGTCCCGGAGGTGGAGCGGATGGCGACGCCCATTTCCCGAGCGATGATGTGGGCGATCGTGGTCTTGCCGACGCCCGGGGGGCCGTAGAACACGCAGTGGTCGAGCGCTTCCTTGCGTTGCTTGGCTGCATCCATGCAGATGCGCAGCGCGTCCTTCATGCGCGCCTGGCCGACGTACTCCTCGAGCGTCTGCGGGCGGAGCGTGGCCTCGACGGCCTTATCGTCGTCCGCCGGCTGCATCGTCACAATGCGCTCCGCCATCTCACCCCACACCTACAAACTGGCCAAACACCATTCGGAGCCCCCTCTTGGCGTTTGAGGCTGTGGCCTGCGTTGCTGGGATGACGCTCAGTGTAGAGATGTCGGGCTCGCCGGCGCCCTTCTGAGGAACGTCCAGGCGAGACCGACCAGACAACGGCGTGTCGCTATTAGGAAGACTTCGGCGCATCTGGCCACGCCGAGGACGCCATGAGGGGGCCAGCACCTTCACTTCGCCAGCTCCTTCAGCACCTCGCGGATGAGGTCCTGAAGGGGCGTCTCGCCGTTGCGGCTGGCCAGCACCTGCTTCACCACCTCTTTCGCTTCGGCTGCCTTGTAGCCGAGATTGGTCAAGGCCGACAGCGCGTCGTCCATGAGCCGGCTGGAGGGCTCGGCGGCCTTGGCTGCCCGGTGATCCATGGGGCCCGCCAGCTTCTCGATCTTGTCCTTGAGCTCCAACGCCAGGCGTCCAGCCGATTTTTTGCCGATGCCGGGCACCGAGGCAAGGACCCTGTGATCGTCGTTCCGGACCGCTGACGCGAGGTCATCCACGCTCAAGGTGGAGATCACGCTCAGCGACAGCTTGGGCCCGATGCCGGACACCCCCAGCAGGAGCAGGAACGCGTCCTTCTCGCGCTGCGTGAGGAAGCCGAATAGTTGAATGGCGTCCTCGCGGACGTGGGTATGGATGACGAGAGTGACGGATTGGTTGAGAGCGGGGAGCTGATAGTAGGTGCTCAGCGGAATGAGGACGTCGTAGCCCACTCCCTGCACATCGATGATGACTCCTCCCGGATGTTTGGATGCAAGGCGGCCGGTGAGCGAGGCAATCATCCTGCCGCTGCGACCTTCTCCATGATCTCTTCCGGAATGTCGAAGTTCGAGTGGACCTTCTGGACGTCGTCGTGGTCTTCCACCGTATCGATCAGCTTCAGCACGTGTTCCGCGTTTTTCTCATCGAGCTTGACGTAGTTCTCCGGGACAAAGGTGATCTCGGCCAGCGAGGTCTCGATCTTGGCGTCGGCCAGAGCTTTCTTCACCTTCTCGAAGTCGTGGGGGTCGGTGATGACCTCGTAGGCTTTCTCATCCGCCTTCATGTCCTCGGCGCCGGCGTCCAGGGCGAGGCTCATGAGCTTGTCCTCGTCCACCTTGCCCTTCTCCACGACCAGCAGGCCCTTTTTGTGGAACTGCCAGGCGACGGCGCCGGCCTCCGCCAGGTTGCAGTTCTGCTTGGAGAAGATGTTGCGGATCTCCGCCACCGTCCGGTTCCGGTTGTCGCTCGTGAGATCAATCAGCAGGGCGCAGCCTCCTGGCCCGTAGCCTTCGAGTTGGAACTCTTCGAAGTGGACGCCTGGGAGCTCGCCGGTCCCGCGCTGGATGGCCTTCTTGATGTTGTCGGAGGGCATGTTGACGTCTTTGGCCTTGGCGATGGCCAGGCGGAGGCGGGGGTTGCCCTCGGGGTCGCCACCTCCGAGGCGTGCGGCGATGGTGATCTCACGGATGATCTTGGTGAAGATCTTGCCGCGCTTGGCGTCTACGGCCGCCTTGTGCCGCTTCGTGGTCGCCCAGTGACTATGGCCCCCCATGACCTCACCTCTTTTTCAACTGGAAAGGATTTATTCGACATGACGATGGGTCGGATTGTGACACAGGCTCGCGAAAGGTGTCAATGCGATGAGTATTGAGACACTACCGATCGACGGCGGACCGCGGGGACGCTCTGAAAAGACCAGATTGCATCGATCTTAGGGACCGTCTACAATCCGCCACCTGTTCGCTTTAAGCGGAGGAACAATGAACCAGTATGTGACCTTGGGTAGGACGGAACGTCAGAGTGAGGTAGAGTCTCTGACTCGATTCATCGTGTCCTCGATCGAAGCGGCACGTGTGGTCGAAACGCCGTTCTACCATTTGCAATTCGATAAAGTCTTCCCGGACGATATTTACAATGCCATGCGTGCGGCAATGCCGGTTGTGTCGGATTACCGGCCAATGTCAGGGCGCTCTAAGGGCAATGATCTGGCCGACGGCACTCATACGCGGGTTAAGATGGATTTGTTTCCCGAGTACATTCGCCACCTCCCTCCTCCCAAGCGGGCGGTATGGCGGGTTGTCGGACGTGCGTTGTGTTCACAGGCGGTCAAGGAAGTTTTGGTGCGGAAGCTCGGCCCGGCGCTCGCGCGCCGCTTTGGTCCCGACTACGTGAAGGTAGCCATGTATCCAATCCCGATTCTGACGCGCGATATTCCCGGATATCACATCAGTCCGCACACTGACACGCGCTGGAAGGGGATAACGGTGCAGCTTTATCTACCGACCGATGACTCTTTTCCGCATATCGGGACGATCTTCCACGAACGGCTGTCGGACGGTAGCTTGCCAAAGAAGACGCAAATGAAATTCTCACCCAACACTGGCTATGCCTTTGCGGTCGGCGAGGATACATGGCATTCGGCTGATACCGTCGGCGCTGAAGTGAAGACACGCGACAGCATCCTTCACACCTATTTTGTCGATGCGGGTCCGCTCTGCTTCCTAAGAAACCGCGTTAAACGTATCGGTAACTTCATCTCGAACGAAATCCGGAACGCCAAGCACTCCTAACCGGGCCTATCTTGCCAGCGCCTTGTGGATCTCACGGGCGGTCTGCGGGCCGACGCCGCCGACGCGCTGGAGAGCCTCTTCGCTCGCCTCCGCCAAGGCTTCGACCGAGCCGAAGTAGCGCAGCAGGTCGCGGCGCTTGGCCGGGCCGACGCCGGGGATCCCGTCCAGCTTGGAGGAGAGGAGCGCCCGGCTTCTGAGATTCCGGTGGTACGAAATCGCGAAGCGATGGGCCTCGTCTCGGATGCGCTGCAAGACATGCGTGGCGGGTGAAGTCGGCTTCAGGATGACGGGGTTCTTCCGCCCGGGCAGAAAGATCCGCTCTTCCTTCTCGCCTTTTGCCTTGGCAAGCGCGACGATGTCAATCCGTGAGAGGCCCAGCTCCCGCAGGGCGTCCATTGCGGCGCCCAACTGCCCGATCCCCCCATCGATCAGGATCAAATCCGGCAGGGGGCGCTGCTCCTCCTTGACGCCGGAGTAATGGCGCAGGACGACCTCCTTCATGCTGGCGAAGTCGTTGGCTCCCTCGACGGTCCTGATGCGGAACTTACGGTAGTCCGATTTCTTCGGTCCGCCGGCCTCCCACACCACCATGGACGCGACTCCCTGGTTGCCCTGGATGTTGGAGATGTCGAACCCCTCGATGCGGGCCGGCGCCTTCTTGAGATGCAGCAGTTTCTGCATCTCCTCGACGGCGGCCCGCTCCGTGGCTTCGTCACGCAGGTGGTCTCGCAACGCGGCGGCGGCGTTCTCCTCCGCGAGCTGCACGAGATGGTGCTTGATCCCGCGCTCCGGCGCCAGGACGAGCACCTTCTCGCCCTTTTTCTCCGACAACCACCGGCTGATCAGGTCGGCCTCGGGCAGGGAAACCGGGAGCAGCACCTGCTTCGGCGGGATGACGTCCTTGCTGTAGAACTGCTCGATCACCGAGCGGACCAGCTCTTCATCCGAGGTGTCCTGGACCTGCCCCCAGTGGAAGTCCTTGCGGCCGACTAACAGGCCACCGCGGACGAACAGCATCTGGATGTCCGCCGCCGCACACTCCCGAACTAGGCCGACGACGTCCTGGTCCACGTTCTCGGTCTGGGCTACGCGCTGGCGCTCGAGGGTCCGCTCGATCTTGAAGATGCGGTCTCGGATGCGGGCGGCCTCCTCAAAGTCTTCCCGCTCGGCCGCTCCATCCATTCGCGCGCGGTAACTTTCCAAGAGTTCCGTGTTCCGACCTTCGAGGAACATCCGCGCTTGCTTGACGATCTCGTGGTACTCCTTGGATGTCTGGTAGCCGACGCAGGGGGCCATGCAGCGCTTGATCTCGTATTCGATGCAGGGCCGCTCGGCCTTGCCGTCGATCTCGATAGTGCACGTGGCCAGGGGAAAGATCTTCTTGATCGCGCGCAAGGTCTCCCGCAGCGCGCCGGCGGGAACGTAGGGGCCGTAGTAGAGCGCGCCGTCGTTCTGCACTTTGCGGACGATCGAGAAGCGGGGAAAGGCCTCCTTGATCGGCAGGCGCAGGTATGGGTAGTTTTTGTCGTCTCTTAAGATGACGTTGAAGCGCGGCCGGTGGCGCTTGATGAGATTGTTCTCGAGGATCAGGGCCTCCAGCTCGGACCGCGTGACCAGGGTCTCGATGTCGGTCACGAGCGAGAGCAATAGGCGGGTCTTGGGGGTCAGGTCCGCGCCCTTCAGGAAGTAGGAGCGGACCCGGTCGGCCAGGATGTTGGCCTTCCCGATATAGAGGATCTCGCCCCGTTTGCCCTTCATCAGGTAGACGCCAGGCGCGTCTGGCAAACGATCTAACCTGGCTAAGAGAGCAGTGGGTGTGGGAGGGGCGCCTTTGGCGGGGCCCCCTTCCACTATGACGGTATCAGATACCATGAAAACTAGTGTAGACTAGAGATCATTGCTGGACAAGGGAGCGGGGAGACATGTTCGGGAACTCGTGGCACATTGGGCGCATCTTCGGCATCCCGTTGCGCGTTCACATCTCCTGGTTTCTCGTCTTCGCACTGGTGGCATGGCAAGGCCGGAGTTACTTTCCGTACGTGCTGCCGCAGTTCCCCTCTTGGGAATATTGGACAATGGGAATTGTGGCTGCCCTGTTGTTGTTCGCTTCGGTCCTGGTGCACGAGCTGGGCCACTGTCTCGTTGCGCTCCGGTACCGGATTCCGATCGCCCAGATCACCCTGTTCATCTTCGGTGGCATGGCGCAGATTCGGCGCGAGGCGCCGACGCCGAAGGCGGAGTTCCTGATCGCGATCGCGGGGCCGATCGTGTCGGTCGGGGTCGGCGTGGGCTTCTGGCTGTTCGCCGCGTTGCCGGGAGCGCCGCCTGAGATGACCGCCGTCTCGGAGCACCTGCGAAACATCAACTTGATGCTGGCGATCTTCAATCTCGTGCCCGGCTACCCGTTGGACGGGGGACGTGTGCTGCGCGCCGCGCTCTGGGCCTGGTCCAAAAACTTTCACAAGGCCACCCGGCAGGCGGCCCGGGCGGGTCAGGGCTTTGCGGTTCTGCTGATGCTCGTCGGGGCCTGGGACTTGGTCGCCGGCCTGGCCATCGGCGGCGTGTGGTTTCTCTTGATCGGGGCCTTCCTCTATACCGCCGCGCACAATACCCATCGCCAGGTTGCGTTCCAAGAGTCCGTGACGGGACTCCGGGTGGGCGACGTCATGACGTCGGAGGTGGTCGTGCTGGAAGCCGGGATGACCCTGGACGAGGCCGTGGACAACTACTTTCTGCGGTTCGGCTACGGGGGATTTCCGGTGGTGCATAACGGGCGGCTGGTCGGGATGCTGACCCTCAAGGAGCTCAAGACGATCCCGCGCAGCCAGTGGGGAACCCTCACGGTCGGCGAGGTAATGGCACCTCACAGCTTGCAGGCGGAGATTCATCCGGACGAGCCGATCACCGCCGCCATGGAGCGGATGTTCCACGACGACCGCAGCCGGCTGGTAGTGCGGGACGGGGACAAGGTGCGCGGTCTCGTCACGCGCTCCGGCATCGCGCGCTTCCTCGATCTCCGCCAGCGGTAGGGTCCGGTCACCAACGGCGCCTACGTCGCGCCGCATGCGACGACGCCTTCCTGCCTTCGTTACGCCGTTGTCTGGTCGGTCTCGCCTGGACGTTCCCTTGACCCGTTGCAACTGAAGAGCAACGGGTGCCCCGGCGCCGGCGAGCCCGACATGTCACAGCTACCAATACTTGTGCAGCGCAGGCGGCGCATCCTCACGCGCCATTGGTGACCGGGATGGATGTTAGGCTCCCTCGTCGAGCGAGAGTATCCGCCGGTTGCCGTCGGCGTCCATCTGGACGGTCAGATGCAGCGAGGTGCCGAGCTTTAGCTTCCGGAAGAAGTCCATCATGCCGGCGTCGCGTGGGAACACCTTGAACATCATGTCGCTTTGGTTTCGGAGGTCCCGCCAGCGCGTGCCGTCGTGCACGTGGGTCCAGACGATCCAGATCGCGTCCTCGTAGCCGTCGATGGCCTGGAGCCGACCCACGATGCGGGTCGGCTTCTCGAACTTCATCTGCTGGATGGTCCGCTCGAACTCGTCCGGCTGCTGGCCCGGCGGGAACGGCAGGGGCTCTTCCTGCGCGAGCGCGACTGCGCCGATGAGCAACAGAGCAAAGGCGCTGATGATGACGGTCTTCACGGACAGCATGGCTTCATTATAAGCCAGAATCTTTACAAGCGGGTGGCGGCGAATGGGACCCTGGCGGAGCGGAAAGGTGAAGATTTTCCCCTCACCCTGGCCCTCTCCCTCAAGGGGCGAGGGACATTGAGATTACTTGAGCGGGAGGATGGCGCTCTGGGCGGCCTTGATGAGCGGGTCCGGGAACACGCCGAGGATCAGAACGGCGACGGACGCGACTGTGAGCACCGCAACGGAGGCGGGCGACATCACGACCCGCACCCCATGGCCGGGCGCGCCCGCCGTCTCGCCAGGGTCCCGCATGTACATGACCATCACCACGCGAAGGTAGTAATAGGCCGAGACGGCGGCGAAGATGACCGCCAGCACCGCAAGTCCCGTCATGCCGGCGCTCACGGCCGCCATGAAGACATAAAACTTGGCGATAAAGCCGCCCGTCGGCGGGATGCCCGTGAGGGAAATCATGAAGAGCAGCATGACCAGGGCCGCCCACTTGTTCCGCTTGGCCAGCCCGGTGTAGTCGTCGATCGAGTCCCCCTCCAGTCCGCCCCGTCGCAGCATCGTCACGACTGTGAAGGCCCCGAGAGTCATGAACGCGTAGATCGCCAGATAGAGCATCACGCTGGCCGTGCCGAAGCTGTCTGCGACGATCAGACCGATCAGGGCGTAGCCGGCGTGCGCGATGCTGGAATACGCCAGCATGCGCTTGATGTTGCTCTGGACGATCGCGACCACGTTGCCCAGGATCAAGGTCGCCGCGCAGACCACAACGAGCAGCATCTGCCAGTCCTCCTTGAGCCCCCCCAGCGCGCCCAGGAAGACCCGCACGAAGGCCGCAAAGCTGGCCGCCTTGGACGCCACGGCCATGTAGGCCGTCACCGACGTGGGCGAGCCCTCGTACACGTCCGGCGTCCACATGTGGAACGGGACGGCCGCAACCTTGAAGCCGAAGCCCACCACCAGCAGGGTCATCGCGAACATCAAGATCGGATCGCCGGCGGGCAGGCTGGCGATCCCCTCGCGGATGCCGGCCAGCGTGGTGCTGCCGGTGCGGCCGAACAGCAGCGAGATGCCGTAGAGCAGGATACCGGAGGAGAACGAGCCCAGGATAAAGTACTTGGCCGCGGCCTCCAGGGGGCGCAGCTCGTACCGCTTGAACCCGGCCATCACGTAAAGCGACAGCGACATCAACTCCACGCCGAGATAGATGACCAGCAGGTCGGCGCCCGACACCATCACCATCATGCCGGACAGCGAGAGCAGGATGAGGGCGTAGAATTCCGGCAGGTCGATCTCTTCCAGCTTCAAGTGTGCCTTGGCCAGCAGGATGATGAGAGCGGAAATCCCGATCAGCAGCAGCTTCCAGAAGGTCCCGTACGCGTCCAGGACATAGAGGCCGCTGAAGGCCGGGCGCGGCGCACCCCTGAACGAACCCATGAACCAGTAGCCCACCACGAAGGCGACTCCCAAGGTGGCCAGGCTCAGATACGTGAGCCATTCCTTGCGGTGCTGGGGGGTCAAGGGATCCAGCACCAGCACGAGGCAGCCCCCGGTCATGACCAGCAGCTCAGGGAGGATCGCCAGGAGATCGGCTGTGGACACGACGGTCATGGCATTCGCCTTGGCGTGTCGGGATACCCGTTTCCGGGGCACCGATTGCTCTCCTCGCTGGCGTGCATGGGCGTGAGGAACGGATTCGGGAAGACGCCGATCCAGAAGATGAGGACGATTAAGGGCACGACCGTGGCCATCTCGCACCAGTTGAGGTCGGTGGCTCGAGCGGTCTTCTCGGTCGGCACGCCGAAGGCGACCCGCTGGACCATCCAGAGGAGGTAGACCGCCGCCAGGATGACTCCCAGCGCCGCCACCGCTGCGATGGCTTTGCTGTACAAGAAGCTGCCGACCAGCACCAGGAACTCGCCGATGAAACTGTTCGTGCCGGGGAGCGCGAGCGAGGAAAGCGCAAGAATCACCAGGCAGGTGGCGTACCGCGGCATCGGCTTCGCCAGCCCGCCGTTGTCCGCGAGCATGCGGCTGTGTGTCCGCTCGTAGATCAAACCCACGCAGAGGAACAGGCCTCCGGTCGTAATGCCGTGGTTGAGCATCTGGAGCAGCGCGCCTTCCACGCCTTGGGTGTTGAGGACGAAGATCCCCAGGGTCACGAAGCCCATGTGGCTGACGCTGGAGTACGCGATCAGCTTCTTGAAGTCACTCTGGGCGAGGGCCATGTAAGCCCCGTACAGGATGGCGATGAGGGAGAGCGCGAGGACGATGGGTGTGAAGCGCTCCACTGCCTCAGGGAGCATCGGCAGACTGAAGCGCAGGAAACCGTAGGCGCCCATCTTCAGGAGGATGCTGGCCAGGACCACGCTGCCCGCGGTGGGCGCCTCGACGTGCGCGTCCGGCAGCCAGGTGTGGAACGGGAACATGGGGACCTTGACCGCGAAGGCGATGAAAAAGGCC
>VBOF01000123.1 GCA_005877855.1 Nitrospirota bacterium
AATCTCGGTGACGACGGCATCCAAAGTGGCGGCCATCAATCGGTGCATTCGTTCGGGCTCGTCCCCCTCGACGAAGTACGGCTTGTACCCATAGCCGATGAAGAACTGCTCCAGCTCCTCATGGCTGATCCGCGCAAGGACCGTCGGATTTGCGATCTTGTAACCGTTGAGGTGCAGAATCGGCAAGACGGCACCATCGTTGACCGGATTGAGGAACTTGTTGGAGTGCCAGGACGCGGCGAGCGGTCCAGTTTCGGCTTCTCCATCGCCTACCACGCAGGCCACAATGAGATCGGGATTGTCGAAGGCCGCTCCATACGCATGAGAGACGGCATAGCCCAGTTCTCCTCCTTCGTGGATGGAC
>VBOF01000124.1 GCA_005877855.1 Nitrospirota bacterium
ACTATAGGTCCCTTCCAGATAGGTGTTGGCGACAAGGCCGGGACCGCCGTGACCAGGACCGGCGATGTAGATCATGTTCAGGTCGTATTTCTTGATGACGCGATTGAGGTGCACGTAAATAAAGTTCAAGCCTGGCGTGGTGCCCCAATGCCCCAGCAGTCGCGGCTTGATGTGCTCCAGGCTCAGCGGTTGCTTCAACAGTGGGTTATCGAGGAGATAGATTTGCCCGACCGACAGGTAATTGGCCGCACGCCAGTATCGGTCGATAGCCGCAACCTCCTCAGCGGATAGGGTTGCGGTCGGCCTTTGCCGTTTTGGGTTCTTCCTGGTCTTCCGGTTCATGCATCATCCTCCTCGCCGGTGCTTCCTAGCCAATTGCGACCGGGCATCCGACAGTGACGTTCAGATCGACCTATGCCGGCGATCAGGCCTTCAAGCACCGCACGGTCTCCCGCGCGATCTCGGTTTCTTCATCCACTGCCACCACATACGCGGCCATGCCACTCCCGTCAGGGCTGAGGCATACGATGTCGCCATCCTTCAGCCCAACTGCGGCAGCATTGCGTTCGGGATCAAGCCGCAGGCCGCACCACTCCATATCCTGGCAGATGCGGCCGCGGATCTCCGGAGCGTGTTCCCCGATGCCGCCACTAAAGATGACCGCGTCGGCTCCTCCCAAAGCAACCAGATAGGCGCCGAGATACTTGCGAACGCGATAGCAGAAAACCTCGAGGGCCATTTGGGCTCGCGGATGGTTCTGTCTTTCAGCCTCCAGCAAGACCGCCATATCATCCGACAGGCCCGATAAGCCACGAAGCCCTGATTGCTCGTTCAACATCCGCTCCACATTGTCGGGTTGAATCCCTTGACGACGGCCAAGATAGCTCATGATCGCGGGATCCACATCGCCCGACCGAGTACCCATGACCAAGCCCTCGAGCGGGGTGAACCCCATGGAGGTATCGATCGACCGGCCGTTCCGGATGGCGGCCGCGGAACAGCCGTGTCCGAGATGCAGCGTAATCAGACGCACGTGTTCAAGTGCTCGTCCTGTGAACGCGGCGTAGCGAGCCACCACAGAGGCGTGGGCGATCCCGTGAAATCCATATCGCCGGATGCGGTAATGGTCGGCCATAACATGAGGAATCGCATAGGTCGAAGCATAGGCCGGCATAGACCGATGAAAAGCCGTATCAAACACCGCGACCATAGGCACCTGATCCCCCAAGAGCCGCCGCGCTTCACGGATGCCTATCACGGATAGTGGATTATGGAGCGGCGCCAACTCAGTCAGCTGTTCGATCTGGGCTAGCACGTGGGTATCGATCCGAACTGACTCGACAAAGGATTCGCCTCCATGTACGACCCGGTGACCGACCGCGTCGATGGTCTGGCCTGCCAACTGCTCAAAGGCCCATTGCACGGCCTGTTGGTGATGCCTCACAACACCCTGGCTCTGCTGCGGAGCAGCGTCACCGATTGTCAGACGAAGGCTGGACCGGCCTCCGATGCCTTTCACTTCTCCGCCGATCACCATGCTTAGAACGGCCTGATCCCCCCCTTCTTGCGGAACACCAACCAGTCGAAACTTGAGGGACGAACTGCCACAGTTGAGCGCCAAGACCTTCATCAGTAATTACGTCAGCATTCGGGATTGAAGAAAGGGGACAGTCCCAGGTCAGGATTGAACCTATGGTAAGCGCAAGACCACCAGCCTGTCCACGCCGGATTCGGCGCCCCAGACTTCGCCGTGACGACCCAGGAGCTGGCGCACGTTCGCACCGGGACTCGGCAGCGGGAAGACCTCAAAGGCTTCCTTCACTGGATCGAAACGCACGAGCGCGTTCGCGCCGAAGTCGCTGAGCCACACCTTGTCCTGATCGTCTACATAGACGGCATAGGCCCCCGGGTTCTTCCCCGGCAGCTTCCATTCTTTCCAGGCGTTGGTGGCGGGGTGATACCGACCAACCTGCCCCGCATTCCACTCGCTGACCCAGACGTTCCCCTTCGAATCCGCCCACACTCGGCGCGCGCCCTGGTTCGGCGTCGGCGGCTCGATCACCGTCGCGGCGCCGGTGAACGGGTCGAGGCGCGCGATGTGGCTTCCCGCAAGTGAAGCATAGTACACGGTTCCATACGGAGTGGCGGTGATCCCGTAAGGTCCCGGGCCCTTGGGGGCGTCGAACACTTCGACTTTGCCGACCTTGGGATCGAGCCGCCCGTAGACGCCGCTTTGCCCTGTGAACCAGAGCACTCCGCCCATACCGAATGTGGCGGTGTTCAGATTCGCCCCTTCCCGTCCGGGCGGCAGCGGATATATGCTGACTTTCTCCGTCGCGGGATCGACGCGCACGATAGCGTTCAGGCCGCCGTCAGTGATCCAGGGCGCGCCATCCGGACCGACGATCACACCGTGCGGCCGCGACCTGTCGCCCAGCTTGATACGGCGGACCTGTCCCGTCGTGGGGTCCAGCCGGCCCAGCTCGCCCATGCGCTGGGCGACATACCAGACGCCGCCGTCCGGCGCGGGCGCGACGTCGTGTGGGTGCGACCCGGCCGGCACGGGATATTCCTGTATCCGTGGAACTGACTCGTCGGCAGCAGCAACGGTTGAAGCGATGGCGAGCGCGAACAAGGCCAGACCACGGACAAGGAATCGTTGACCTGTCGTGTTGCTAATTATGGCCTCCCTCTTTCATCCCAGCCCCCGCCCAGCGCCTTGGAGAGCTGGACCACCGACACCAGAGGCCGAATCACTTGGGTGGCTCGATTGAAGACGAATCAAAATGAATCCTCATCGGTTTCATGCAGGCGATCAGAATAATCATCCCGACACACAGCCAGGCGATCATCAGGAAACCATCGATGTAGGCGAGGGTATATGCCTGCTTTTTGACCTGGGCCGAAAGCAGCGCTATCGCCCGTTCCTGGGATTCCTCCAGACCGGACGAACCGGGATACAGGCCGCCGGTGAGCATCCGCAGCCGCTCGTCCGTCAACCAGTTCCCGATCTCGACATGCAATCCGATCATGCTCGAATGGAACTTTTCGCGCACCGACACCAGGCGCTGCATGAACGCCGCACCGAGCTCCCCGCCGAACAGCCGGATCACATGAAAATAAGCTGAATAGGTCAGAATATCGAAGGGCCTCGAGATGGCTCCCGTAGTCAGCGCCTGCTGCGCGATCATCCCAATCAGCCCGACCATGGCGAAGGACAATCCTGCCGCGATTACAAGTTGCGGCCACCAGAAATCCCCACCCGCCCACGCGCTGGTTAACTGCGCGTTCATGAGGCACGCGACCGCAACGGTGGCAAAGCCAAGCGCGAAGATCAGGCGTCCGTCGAGCCATCGCATGAGCTGGGCGGCGATCAGACCCATCGCAAACTGCGGCACCAGCACCCAGAGAAGCACGGTGCCTGTCTGCAGCGGGCGGTAGCTTTGGATCGCCCCGAGGTACGCAGGAAT
>VBOF01000013.1 GCA_005877855.1 Nitrospirota bacterium
CCTTGGCGATCGCGGGGTATCGCTTATGCTCCAATTCCGACAGAAAATGACGGATGATGGCCTCCACGAGAGAGCCGCCAAGCCCCAAGTGCTCGATCTGAGCCAGCAGGCACTCCGGCAAATCTCGCGCGGCCACGCCGACGGGATCAAAGCCCTGGATCACCTTGAGCACGTGCGTAGCCTGCACCAGAGATACCCCTGATGCCGAGGCGAGTTCTTCCAGGGGCGTGCGTAGATAGCCATCCTCATCAAGATTGCCGATGATGCTTCGTCCGATGTCCTGCTCGGTCCGGTCGAGCGGGGCCAAGGCCAATTGCCACACCAGGTGATCTTCCAGAGAGGCAGTTTTCGTCATCGTCTGCTCGAGGGAGGGCAGTTCGTCACGCCCCGTGCGAGGCGCCTCGACGTCGCCCCACCGCCGATCGTCATCGAAATACTCGTCCCACGCCCCCGTCAATTCCTCCCGGCTAGTCTCATCGCCACCGGCGCTTCCTGCACCGTCCTCCTCGTCCTGTTTGACCGTGCCCGTGTCCACCCCCTCGTCTGGTGCGCCTGCCTCAGTCTCTCCGTCTTCGAGCTCCTGGCTCCCTTCTTCGAGAAGGGGGTTTTCTTCGAGTTGTTGCGTGAGGGCTTGCTGCAATTCAAGGCGGGACAGTTGTAGCAGCTTGATGGCCTGCTGCAGTTGCGGCGTCATGATCAGCCGTTGCGACAGGCGGAGATCCAGTCTCGGCTGCATAAATCCGTTCCTCGACTACAGGCGGAATCCTTCGCCCAGGTACACTTCCCGCGCGCGCTGGCTGTTCACGAGGTCCGCGGGAGACCCTTCCTCCAAGATCGCGCCATCGGTGATGATGTACGCCCGATCTGTGATGGATAACGTCTGCTGGACGTTGTGGTCGGTGATCAACACACCGATGCCACGTTCTTTGAGTCTGCGCATGATGCTTTGGATGTCGCCGACCGCAATCGGGTCGATCCCGGCGAATGGTTCATCCAGCATCAGGAAACGGGGCCGCGTCACCAACGCACGGGCGATCTCCACACGCCGGCGCTCCCCGCCCGACAGGGTGAACGCCTTGTTCGTCCGGATGTGGTCCACACCCAAGTCCTTGAGGGCTGTCTCCAGACGTTCGCGCCGCTCGTCTGTGCTGAGATCCAACACCTCGAGAATCGCCACCAGGTTTTGCTCCACGGTCATGCGGCGAAACACCGACGACTCCTGCGGCAAGTAGCCGATCCCGCGACGTGCCCGTTGATACATGGGCAGGTCCGTGATCGCCTCGCCACCCAGTAGGATGGCCCCTTTGTCCGGCAGCGTCAAGCCCACCATCATGTCGAAGACAGTCGTCTTTCCTGCCCCGTTGGGGCCGAGGAGCCCGACGATTTCTCCGGCATGCAGCGTCAGGCTCACGCCCCGAACGACACACCGGCCGCGATAGGCCTTTTCGAGGCGCCGCGCCTCAAACGCGTAAGGGCACTCCCCATCTCCTGGGGTCCTTTGGACGTCCGTCACCGGGGTTTGGATTCCCTCTCGTTGATGACGACGCGACTTCCCCCCTCGACGATGCTCCGATCTTCCCTCAGGAACATGGTCATCTTGGTGCCGGTCACCCGATAGCCTTCCTCCCACGCCTCCGGATCGCCTGTCAAGACGAGGGTTTCATCCCGCTGGTGGTAGACTGCCTTCTTCGATGTCGCTCGCTTATCGCCCCGTTGAATGACCACATTGCCTGTCGCGTCGATCAGGCTGACCGTCCGATTGGCGAAGGTGGGCAGGCCGGTGGCCACTGGAGACGACGAGGTGCCTGTTTTTCCACTTTTCTGGCCGGAGGGCCCTGTGGAGGTTCCGTCGAAGTGGACGACCATCTGGTCGGCGTGCATCACGAAGTCTCCTTTGGTCATCACCACCGTGCCCGCGAAATGCGCCGTATTATCATGGTCTCTGAAGACGAGAGACTCGGAGGTGATGACGATTTGAGCGAGCGGGGTGGGCGGAGGCTCCGGCGGCGACGCCGCGGAGACGATGGTGCTGCCCACGAGGAGAAGTGCGCTAGTGAATCCCCACGCGGACATTGCGGCGGACCCTCATTTCTCGGGAGGCAGGGAACGCATCCATGCCCTGGCCCGTGACCTCGAGCCGGGGACCGGTGATCCTCACCGGCTCATCGGTCCACATCCGAAGTGCCTGGTTGTCCCACCTGATCCGCGGAGTATAGATCGTGAACCCGCCGTTCAGGATCAAGGCGAGGTTGCCGGAGCGCTTGCTGATCACGAAATCCTTCGACGCCGTGTTGATGGAGCCCTCATCGCCGGTCACGGTCATGGTCACCCCGTCGACTCCCATCAGTGTCACCTGCACGTTGTCGTGAAGCATCGCCGTGGCATCCGCCTCGAACAGCTGGGCCAGTCGGGCCTGGATCTTCCAGTCCACGAGCCCGCCCTTGCTTTGGGCGAACGAGAACCCCTGCAGGCCAGCATCGGCCTCCTGCGGCAGGACAGGAGAGGACGCCAGCGGCACGCGACGTGCGGGGCCGACCGCCACGAACACAATAATCGTCGCGAGGAGAGCAAGCATCGTGCCCAGGAGGGTGGCTTTCGCGACACGCACGGTCGATGCCGAAAGCTTCTCCAACATGCCGGGGACTATAGCATACCATCGCCGGGGAGTAAAGGCTGGGAGCGGGCCGGCAGCAGCCCTTCTCCGTCCGAGGGGAGTTCGATCGGCGCGTCCTACGCGCCCGCGGCAGCGGACGCCTTGGCCGGTGCGGGTGTGGTCTTTGCGGCGCTCCTGCCCGCGCCTTTCTGATCGGCGGCGCGCCCTTTGTCCACTTCTGTCTTGTCGACCGGGCGGGTCACCAGTTCGATCACGGCCATGGGCGCGGCATCCCCTACCCGGCGCCGCGTCTTGATGATGCGAGTGTAGCCGCCCGGACGCTGGGCGAACCGCCCCGCTAGGTCCTTGAAGAGCTTGGAGACGACGCGCTTGGCGCGTAGATACGACGCGGCACGACGGCGCGCATGCAGGTTCCCTTCCTTGCCTAACGAGATCATGCGTTCGGCCACGATGCGGAGTTCTTTGGCTTTGGCCTCGGTTGTTTCGATCCGTTCGTGTTCCAATAAGGAGGTGACGAGGCTCCGAAACAACGCGCGCCGGTGGTGCGTGTTCCGACCGAGCTGTCGGCCGCTCTTCCGATGTCGCATGCTCCCGTCCTACTCCTCTCGCTGGTCCGAACTGGTCCCTTGCGGGAGGTGGTCCAGTTTCATGCCCAGGCTCAGGCCCATCTCGGCGAGGATCTCCTTGATCTCGTTGAGCGACTTCTTTCCGAAATTCTTGGTCCGCAGCATGTCGGCTTCTGTCTTCTGCACAAGGTCCGCGATCGTCTTGATGTTGGCGTTCTTCAAGCAATTGGCGGCCCGGACCGAAAGCTCCAGTTCATTGACGCTCCGCAGGAGATTCTTGTTGATTTCCGTGATGGCTTCCTGAGCCACCGGCTGCGCCAGCGCCTCTTCCATGTCTTTGACCTTGATGAAGATATCAAGATGACCACGCACGATCAGCGCGGCGGACGACAACGCGTCCTCGGGGGAGACGCTCCCGTCCGTCCAGACTTCCAGAAGCAGCTTGTCGTAGTCGGTCATCCGCCCCACGCGCGCGTTCTCCACGAGGTAGTTCACACGAGTGACCGGAGAGTAGAAGGCGTCCACGGGAATCACGCCGATTGGCATGCCTTCTTCCTTGTTCCGTTCCGCCGAGACATACCCGCGCCCATGCTTGATGACGATCTCCATGTCCAGGACCGCGCTCTTATCCAGGGTCGCAATGTGGAGGTCAGGCGTGAGGATCTCGATCTCCGCATCGTGCTCCACGTCGCCGGCTTTGGCGACCCCGGGCCCTTTCTTGCGCAGGCGAAGGGTCTTCGTCTTGTCGGCATGCAGCTTGAAGCGGATCTTCTTGACGTTGAGAATGATGTCGGTGACGTCCTCGGTGATGCCGGGAATCGTTGAGAATTCGTGCAGGACGCCCTCGATCTTGACGGAGACGACGGCGGCGCCCGACAACGAGGACAGCAACACCCGACGCAGTGAATTACCGACCGTCGTGCCAAACCCACGCTCGAACGGCTCGGCTGTAAACCGCCCGTACGTCGCGGTCGCAGACTCCTTGTCGACTTCGACCTTCGTCGGAATCTGAAAATCGCGCATTCCCTTCAGCATACTGGCTCCTTCTCGCCGGCTTGACGCGGTGACCGCCCGCGGGTGTGGCCATGTCGGGGCGTCACCCGCAGCTCACCGCGCATAGAGGTCGACCACCAACTGTTCGTTTACCGGCAGGGCGCTGTCGTCTTTGGTCGGCAGGCCCCGCACCGTGGCTCTGAAGTTCGCCTTGTCCAAGTCCAGCCAGGCCGGGATGCCCCGCCCCTCGACGGCATCGAGCGCCGAAACGATAGGAACGATGGACCGGCTGCGCGCCTTGACCTCGATCACGTCACCTTCTTTGACCAGGAAGGAGGGCCGGTTGACCTTCCGACCGTTGACGCGGTAGTGGCCGTGATTCACGAAGAGGCGAGCCTCCTTTCGGGAGGCCGCAAAGCCGATGCGGTAGACCACGTTGTCCAAGCGTCGCTCCAGGCTCCTGAGGAGGTTCTCGCCCGTAATGCCTTGCTGGCGTTCGGCCTTGGCGAACGTGCCCAAGAACTGCCGTTCCAGGATCCCGTAAATGCGCTTCAGCTTCTGTTTCTCGCGAAGCTGGGCGCTGTACTCCGAGACACGCTGACGCCCCTGCCCGTGTTGGCCGGGCGGATACGCGCGCCGTTCCACCGCGCACTTCTCCGTCATGCAACGAGACCCTTTCAGGAATAGCTTGACCCCTTCGCGACGGCACAACCGACAAACCGGTCCACGATATTTCGCCACTGCGTTTTCCCCCTCGTTAATCGTTATCCGTTATTCGTTAAACGTGGCATCTGTATTTATCTGCGTGCTTACCGTTTAACGATTAACGTTTCTCACCCGCCCGCCCCGGCCCCGCCAAGACGGGGCCTTTTCCCGTGCACGTCCTCACACTCGACGCCGTTTCGGCGGACGACAGCCGTTGTGCGGGATCGGCGTCACGTCCCGTATCATGTTGATGCGCAGGCCGGCCGCCTGGAGCGCCCGAATGGCAGACTCGCGCCCGGCGCCGGGGCCCTTCACGTACACGTCGAGCTGGCGCATGCCACACTCCATCGCTTTCTTGCCTGCTACTTCACCGGCCCGGGTCGCCGCAAACGGCGTGCTTTTGCGGGACCCCTTGAAACCCTGGTCGCCGGCGCTCGCCCAGACGACCGTGTTGCCGCTCATGTCCGTAATGGTCACGATCGTGTTATTGAAGGAGGCCTGAATGTGGGCCACGCCACTCTGGACGACCTTCTTCTCCCGCTTCTTGCCCTTCTTCACCCCCATTGCCGCCCCTCCCTCACCCGCCCGATCGACCCCTTGCATTCAGAGAGCAAGGGGAGCCCCGCCCGCCAAGACGGGGCCTTTTCCCGTGTCACCCGACCTTGAGCGTCTTCCGTGCCTTGCCCTGGCCCTTGGGCCCTTTTCGCGTCCGTGCGTTGGTTTTGGTTCGCTGCCCTCTCACGGGCAGCCCCCGGCGGTGCCTGAGTCCGCGATAACACCCGATGTCGATGAGCCGTTTGATGTTCATCGACACCTCCTTGCGGAGGTCTCCCTCCACCTTNNTGAGGATCCGGGCGGCGAGCGCCCGCCCGATGCCGTAGATGTAGGTCAATCCGACGTGGACCTGTTTATCCCGCGGCAGATCGACTCCAGCGATGCGCGCCATAACCTGTCTCTCCTCTCTGTGGGCTCACTACCCTTGCCGTTGTTTGTGCCGGGGATTCGGGCACAGCACTCGAACAACCCCACGACGCCGGACCACTCTACATTTCGAGCAGATCGGTTTGACCGACGATTTCACTTTCATGGCCGCTCAGCCCTCACCAGGGATGGGTCCTGCTACTTGAACCGGTACGTGATCCGCCCCCGCGTCAGATCGTAGGGCGAGAGCTCCACCGTGACCTTGTCGCCCGGGAGGATGCGGATAAAATTCATCCGCATCTTGCCGGAAATGTGCGCCAGGATCGTGTGGCCGTTGTCCAATTGGACGCGGAACATGGCGTTCGGCAGCGTCTCGGCGACGGTCCCTTGCGCTTCGATCACATCTTCCTTCGGCATACGCTCCGGCTCACTCCGTCCCTGAGAGTGTCGTCAAAATGCGTGGGCCCGCTTCGGTCACGACAATCGTATGTTCGAAGTGAGCCGACAGACTTCCGTCTCGAGTGACGGCCGTCCAGCCATCGGCCAGCAGTCTGGTCTCCGGCCGCCCCATGTTCACCATCGGCTCGATGGCCAGCGTCATCCCCGGTTTCAAGCGAGGTCCCTTGCCGGGCTCCCCGTAGTTCGGCACCTGCGGCTCTTCGTGCAGACGCCGGCCGATGCCGTGTCCCACGAACTCCGTCACGACGGAAAAGCTCGCCCCTTCGGCGTGGTGCTGGACGGCGTGGGAGATGTCGGAAACCCTGTTGCCGACGACGGCCTGGGCAATCCCCTTGTGGAGCGCCTCTTCCGTCACCTGCAAGAGGCGCCGGGTCTGGTCCGAGACGGCTCCGACCGGACAGGTAATGGCGGCATCCCCATAATATCCATCCACGATGACCCCGACGTCCAGCCCCACGATGTCGCCCTCTTTGAGCACGCGGCGCGACGGAATGCCGTGCACGACCTCTTCATTGACCGACACACACAAGGTGTGCTGGTAGACCTTGTCGCGGACCTGGTAGCCCTTGAACGCCGGCTTCCCGCCTCGATCCAGGATGAACTTCTCCGCAAAGCGATCCAGTTCTTCCGTCGCCACCCCGGGCTTGATCTGATGACGCAGCGCCTGGAGGACCTCGGCGACGATCCGCGACGCACGGCTCATCTTCTCGACCTCCTCGGGCGACTTCAGTTCGATCTCGCTCATGCCATCCTCGTCGCGTGCACGACAGCCAGGAGTCGCGCGTAGACCTGGTCGATCGAGCCGGTGGCGTCCACCCGCTGCAGGAGTCCCCGCTTCTGGTAATACTCCACGAGCGGGCGGGTCTGTTGGTCGAACACCCGGAGCCGCGCCAACACCGTCTCGGGCTTATCGTCGGCCCGCTGCACCAGCCTCCCGCCGCACTTGTCGCAGACCCCCTCGTGCTTGGGCGGATCATGCTCGATGTGATAGACCGTCTGGCACCGGGAACAACTGCGACGCCCGGAGAGACGGCGGACGATCTCCTCCTGGGGCACGTCGAAGCTGATCACATGATCGAGGCCGGGAGAGCCCGTCTCTGTGAGGATCCGGTCCAACGCTTCGGCCTGGGCCACCGTCCGGGGGAAGCCGTCGAGGATATACCCTCGCGCGCACTCCGGGCTCGTCAATTTTTCCCGGACGAGTCCGATGACCACCTCATCCGGCACCAGCTTGCCCGAGTCCATATAGCCCTTCGCCTGCAGCCCGAGCGGCGTGCCACGCGTGACGGACTCCCGCAGAATCTCTCCCGTGGAGATGTGAGGAATCTGCTCCTGCGCCGCCAGGCGCTGCGCCTGCGTCCCTTTGCCCGCGCCAGGCGCCCCGAGAAAGACCAGCCGCATCCCTTACCCGCTTCGTCCTTTCAGCCGACCCTTGGCCAGGAACCCTTCGTAGTTGCGCATGAGCATGTGCGACTCGATCTGTTGCGCCGTGTCCAAGCCTACGCCGACGGTGATCAACAACGAGGTGCCGCCGAAGTAAAACGGCACGCCGAGTTTGTAGATCAGGATCTCCGGGATGATGCAGACCCCCGCCAGGTAGAGCGAGCCCGCGAAGGTGATGCGGTTCAGGACCCGGTAGATGTAGTCGGAGGTCCGCTGGCCCGGTCGGATGCCGGGAATGAACCCTCCATACTTCTTCATGTTGTCGGCGATGTCCACTGGGTTCAGCACCACCGCCGTGTAAAAATAACAGAAGAACACGATCAGACTGACGTACAGGATCGTGTAGGTCACCGACCCGGGGGCCAGCATGGTGCCCATCTGTTGGACCCAGGGGATCTGGATGAACCCCGCGATCGTCGCCGGAAACGCGATGATCGACGAGGCGAAGATCGGCGGAATCACACCCGCCGTGTTGATCTTGAGCGGGATATGTGTACTCTGGCCACCGAACACCCGCCGCCCCACCACGCGCTTGGCGTACTGCACTGGGATCTTGCGCCGGCCGGTCTCCAGGAACACGATTGCCGCGATCACGCCGACCATCCCGGCGATGAGCATGACGAGCCAGAACCCCGTCAATTGACCGACTTCAAACAGCCGATAGGTCTCCACCACCGCCGCCGGCAGGCGAGCGACGATCCCCGCGAAGATGATCAGCGAGATGCCATTGCCGATCCCCCGCTCGGTGATCTGCTCCCCGAGCCACATCAGGAAGGCCGTGCCGGCGGTCAGCGTCAGCATGGTCATCAGGCGGAAGCTCCACCCGGGAGCCTGCACGAAGGCGCCGCGGTTCATGCCCTCAAGCCCGATGGCGATCCCGAACGACTGGATCAAGCCGATCGCGATCGTGCCAAACCGGGTGTACTGCACGATCTTCTTCCGGCCGCGTTCCCCCTCCTTGGCGAGCTTCGTCAAGTGGGGAATCACGACCGTCAGCAGTTGCAGGATGATCGACGCGCTGATGTATGGCATGATGCCAAGCGCGAAGATTGTCATCCGTGAGAGGGCCCCGCCGGAAAAGATATCGAGAAACCCCAGCAGCGCTCCCCCCTGCTTTTGCAGGAAGTCGCTCAGCGCATCTTGGTTGATGCCAGGGGTCGGAATGTGGGCGCCGATCCGGTAGACCGCCAACATCCCGAGCGTGAACAGAATCCGATTGCGCAGCTCCGGGATGTTGAAGACGTTCTTGAAATTCGTGATCAGCCGCTCAAGCACCGTCGAGCACCTCTACCATCCCCCCTGCCGCTTGAATCTTGGCGATCGCGGCCTCGCTGAACCGATGAGCCTGGACGCGGACCGCCCGCGACAACGAGCCCTCTGCTAAGACCTTGATCTTGGCGCCCCGCCCACGCACGAGGCCGGCCTGCGCGAGGACCTGCGGCGTCACCTCCTGGACGCCCTCGAGCCGGTTCAGGTCACGCAGGTTCACGACGGCCCACTCCTGCGTGAAGAGGTTCGTGAACCCGCGCTTGGGCACCCGCCGGGTCAGCGGCATCTGCCCGCCCTCAAACCCGGGGCGCTTGCCGCCGCCCGATCGGGCTTTGAGCCCCTTGTGGCCACGCGTGGCCGTCTTACCGTGCCCGGAGCCGATGCCCCGGCCCACGCGCTTGGGCCGCCGCCGAGCCCCTGGGGCTGGTTTCAAGTCATGCAGCTTCATAGAGCTTTGCCTGCCTCCCGGACCTCCAGCAGGTAGGCGAGCTTGTGCACCAGCCCCTTGACTTGAGGGGTGTTCGGCCGGATCACGGTGTGGCGGAGCCGACGGAGGCCGAGGCCGCGAAGGATGATCCGATGGGCCTTGGGCGTGCCGATGGGACTGCGGACCAAGGTGATCGCAAGGGTCTCTTTAGGTGTGGCCTTCTGCTCCACCGAGCCAGCGTTCGTCAGCGACAAAGTGTACGAGAGGGAATCGCCCGGCTTGACACTCGTGCGGTCCACCAAGGGTGTCCCCCGCAGCGAGGGTGCGGACGCCACAAGTGTCGCACGCGCGGCCTGGGAGACGGAGGGGTCAAACCTGGACGTAGCCTTGATCTCGAACGCCTGCGCAACGCCGTCGCTCATCTCCACCGGCACCCGCGCGCGCAACACAAACCGTGCCTTCTGGCCGATACCAAGCCGCGGCGTCTCGGTCACGGACGGCTCTTCGGCTCTGATATGACCGGTCCCCTCCACATCGTGGAAGAACGCCGGCTGGAAGGATGGCGGCAGCGTCGAAGTGAGCTGGAACGCATCTTCCGCGTTCCCTCGATTCGTGACGACGAACGGTATCACGATTGTCTCACCTGATGTACCGACATATTGGGCTCGCACCTCCGACAGTTCCATCGCCTACCCCGCCTGCTGAGCGAACGCTTTGCGGATCCGGAGCACTTCGTCTGGGTCCCGCAACTGGTTCAGCCCGTCAAGGGTCGCCTGCACCACGTTGAAGGGATTGCCGCGGCCCAGCGTCTTCGCCACGATATTGTGGATCCCGGCCAACTCGATCACGGCCCTGACGGCTCCCCCCGCGACGATCCCGGTCCCGGCGGACGCCGGCTTAAGCAGCACATGTTCGGCGCCGAATTGGCCGTGGACCTCGTGGGGGATGGTCCCGTTCTTGATCGCGACCCGGACGAGATTCTTCTTGGCGTGCTGCACGGCTTTGGAGATGGCCTCGGGCACCTCCGCCGCCTTGCCCTTGCCGACGCCGACCAGGCCCTGCTCATCACCGACCACGACCAGCGCCGTGAAATTAAACCGCTTGCCCCCTTTGACCACCTTGGCCACGCGGTTGATGTAGACGACCTTGTCCTTCAGGTTCAGTTCTTCCGGATTGATCTTCACGATTCGGCGGCGCTCCTATTTAGAACTTCAGACCCTTTTCGCGGGCGGCCTCAGCCAGGGCCTTGATCCGCCCGTGGTATTTGTAGCCGCCGCGGTCAAAGACGACGGCCGTCACGTTGGCCTTCAGGGCCCGCTCGGCGACCAGCCGGCCCACAGCGACGGCAGCCGTCGCGTTCCCTCCGTTTTTCACCGTCCCCTTGAGCTCCTTGTCCAGAGTCGACGCGCTGAGCAAGGTCCGCCCGGTCGTATCGTCGATCACCTGGGCATAGAGGTGCCCGTTGCTCCGGAACACGTTGAGCCGGGGGCGCTGGGCCGTCCCGAACACCCGGAGCCGGACCCGGTGGTGCCGGCGGACCCGGCTGCGTTCCCGTTTGCCCACATCCAACATCGTCGCCTTCCCTTACTTGCCCGTCTTGCCTTCCTTGCGAATCAAGATTTCTCCCGCGTACTTCACTCCCTTAGCCTTGTAGACATCCGGCTTTTTGAGAGCCCGGATATTGGCGGCGATCTGACCGACCAGGTATCGGTCTCGCCCCCTGATGGTCACCACCGTCTGTTTGTCCACCTTGGCCTCAATGCCCTCCGGGAGTGGGAACGCGATGGGATGGGTGAACCCGAGGTTGAGACTGAGCGTCCGTCCACTCAGCGCGGCCTTGTACCCGACCCCGTTGATCTCCAGGACTCGTTCAAACCCCTTCGTCACTCCCTCAATCATGTTGCGGACCTCGTTCCGCACAAGCCCATGGAGCGCGCGGTGCTGACGGGTATCGGCCGTGCGCTGCACCACGGCTTTGCCATCCGCCACAGCGACCGTGATGTCCGGCGGGATCGGCCGCGTGAGGGCTCCCAGGGGGCCCTTCACGAACACCTTCTGGGCGTCGACCTGGACGTCCACGCCCTGCGGAATGGGCACTGGTTGTCTTCCGATCCGTGACATCGATCGTCCCTACCAGATGTAGCAGAGCACTTCGCCACCGACCTTCTGTACGCGCGACTCGGTGCCGGTCATGATCCCGTGGGGTGTCGTTAAGATGGCGACTCCCATCCCGCCTCGTACGTGCGGAATGTGCGGGCGCCGGACGTACACTCGTTTGCCCGGCCGGCTCACGCGGCGGATCCCCGTGATCATGGGCGTCTCACCATCCTGGTAGCGGAGGCGCAGTCGCAGGACCGGATGGCCGCCTTCCTCGAGACGCTCCACGCCCTGAAGGAATCCTTCCTGACAGAGAACCCGGGCGACCTCCGCCTTGAGCGTGGAGGCCGGCATCTGCACGGTCGCGTGTCCCCGCCGCACGGCGTTTCGAATCCGGGTGACCATGTCGCCGAGGGGGTCCGTCATCGCCATCGCGTCACCAGCTCGATTTGATCACCCCGGGGATCTCGCCCCGGAGGCTGAGAAAGCGAAAACAGATGCGGCACAGCTTGAACTTGCGCAGGAAGCCCCGCACCCGACCGCAGTTCGGGCAGCGGTTGTACGCCCGCGTTTTGAACTTTGAGGGTCTCTGCGCCTTTAATCTGAGAGCCAAGCGGGCCACCGTCCCAGTACCTCCCGTCGGATCAGGTTCGGAAGGGCATGCCCAGGTACTTCAACAGGGCCTTGCCTTCATCGTTGGTGTTCGCGGTCGTCACGATGGTGATATCCATCCCATGAATGGCCTCAACCGCGTCGTACTTGATTTCGGGAAAGATCAGTTGCTCCTTGAGGCCCAGCGTGTAATTGCCGCGTCCGTCGAAGGACTTCGGCGAGACCCCTTTGAAATCGCGAATGCGGGGGAGGGCCGCGGTCACCAGACGGTCTAAGAACTCGTACATGCGCTTGCCCCGCAACGTGACCTTCGCCCCGATCGGGAGGCCTTTGCGGAGCTTGAAATTCGCGATCGCCTTCCGGGCTTTGGTCACCACGGGGTGTTGCCCGGTCACGGTCGCCAGTTCTTTCACGGCCGCATCCAGCAGCTTGACGTTCTGGGTCGCCTCGCCCATGCCCACATTGAGCACGATGCATTCAAGCCGCGGCACCTGCATCCGGTTCGTATAGGAGAACTCCTTCATTAGGCTCGGCACGACCGTCTTCTGGTAGTGCTCCTGCAGGCGGACCGGGCCGCGGGGCTCGGGCGCGGCCTTGGCGGGCTGGCCCTCGGGCTTGGTCACCGGTTTAGGCGCGGGTTTGGTCGCCGGCTTGGGTTGGGGCTTGGCCATCGCTACGGTCTCGCGCTGCTCTCGATGGGTTGCTTGCACTTGCGGCACACGCGGACGCGGGACCCGTCGGTCAGCGTCATGGTCGCCGCACGCGTGGGCTTCTGACACGTGGAGCAAAACAGCATGACGTTCGAGAGGTGGATGGGCGCTTCCCGCTCCAGGATCCCTCCCTGGCGGTTCTGCTGGCTCGGCTTCGTGTGCCGCTTGATGATGTTGATCTTTTCAACCGTGACCTGGCGGTCGAGACTGAACACGCTGAGGACCTTGCCGGATTTGCCGCGATCCTTGCCCGCCATGACGACGACCGTGTCCCCCTTGCGCACATGGCACTTGGGCGGAACTTCCAGGGCGCGGTTGGCGCTCAGCCAGCCTCGACGTCTCATCTAGAGGACCTCCGGCGCAAGCGAGATGATCTTCATGTACTTCTTCCAGCGGAGCTCGCGGGCCACCGGCCCGAAGATGCGCGTCCCGATCGGCTCCCCCTGCGGGTTGATCAGCACGCAGGCATTGCGGTCAAACTTGATGTACGAGCCGTCTTCCCGGCGGACTCCCTTCGTCGTCCGCACGACCACGGCCTTGCTGATGTCCCCTTTTTTCACGGTGGCCTGCGGAATGGCTTCCTTGACCGTCACCATAATGACGTCCCCCAGGCTCCCGTAGCGGCGCTTGGTCCCGCCGAAGACATGGAAGCACATGACCTTCTTGGCCCCGGAGTTATCAGCCACGTCCAGCCGGGAATAGATCTGAATCATCGCGCTTTGGCCTTCTCGACGATTTGCACGACGCGGAAGTGCTTGTCCTTGCTCAGCGGCCGGGTCTCCACCAGCCTGACCCGATCCCCAATCGCACACTCGTTCTTCTCATCGTGCGCCTTCAACCGTGTCACCCGCCGCAGCACCTTCCCGTAGCGATGATGACGGACGAATCGCTTCACCACCACGACCACGGTCTTTTGCATCTTGTTGCTCACCACTTCGCCAACACACTCGCGGCCGCGAGCCTGGTGGAGGGTGTCCTTCTCGCTCATGCCGCGCCTTTGGAGGATGGGGCCGCCTCGCTGAGCACCTTTTCGCGGAGGATGGTCTTCACGCGGGCGATCTCCCGTCTCGTTTGCTTGAGTTTAGTCGGGTTTTCAACCCGGCCGGCCACAAACTGAAACCTGAGGTTGAACAATTCCTTCTTCAAGTCCTTGACCTTTTCCTCCAACTCCACGGCCGTCAGGCCACGCAGGTTCTTCACGTGGATCGTATGGGTCTCCATGGCTACACGGCCTTCCGTGCGACGAACATGGTCGCGAGGGGCAGTTTATGCGCCGCCAATCGGAGGGCCTCTTGGGCCACCTCCGGCGTGACGCCGTCCATTTCGTACAGGATGCGCCCGGGCTTCACCACGGCAACCCAGTATTCGGGATTGCCCTTGCCCTTTCCCATGCGGGTCTCGGCCGGCTTCTTGGTGATCGGCTTGTCGGGGAAGACGCGGACCCAGACCCGGCCGCCGCGCTTGACATGCCGCGTCATGGCGATCCGGGCCGCCTCGAGTTGCCGGTTCGTGATCCAACCCGGCTCGAGCGCCTTCAGGCCGTACTCGCCGAGCGTCACCTGACAACCGCGGTAGGCCTTCCCCCGCAGGCGCCCCTTCTGCATCTTCCGGTGTTTCACTTTTTTGGGCGCGAGCATGCTCCCTCCTACCGTCGTTCCAGCTCACCTTCTGCCTTGCCGCGCGCGACGGCAGGCAGGATCTCGCCTTTGTAGATCCAGGCCTTGATGCCGATCTGGCCCATCGTCGTATGGGCCTCGGCGAACCCGTAGTCAATGTCGGCGCGGAGAGTATGGAGGGGCACACGGCCCTGCAGATACCACTCGGTCCGGGCGATCTCAGCCCCGGCCAGTCTGCCCGAGCACCGAATCTTGATGCCCTGGGCGCCCAGGCGGAGGGCCGACGCGACGCTGCGCTTCATGGCCCGGCGGAACGCGACCCGCTTCTCCAGTTGCACCGCGACGTTTTCAGTGACCAGCTGTGCGTCAAGCTCCGGCTTCTTGATCTCCTTGATGGTGATGTAAACCTGACGGGCGATCATCTTCTCCAGGTCAGCCTTGAGCTTGTCCACTTCCGCCCCCTTGCGTCCGATGATGATGCCCGGCCGGGCGGTATGGATGATGACCGTAACTTGGTCTCCGGAGCGTTCGATCTCGACCTTCGAGACCCCCGCGTGATAGAGCTTGCCCTTGACTGTCTTGCGGATGCGGATGTCTTCGTGCAGGATCTTGGCGTAGTCGCGGTCTGCATACCACCGCGAGCTCCACGGCTTGACATAGCCGAGCCGCAACCCCACCGGATGTGATTTCTGGCCCATCTCTGGCTAGCCTTTTGCCTTCTTGTTGACTGTGGCCTCGACCGGCGCGACGGCGATAGTGATGTGGCTCGTCCGCTTGTGAATCGCAAACGCACGGCCTTGCGCGCGCGGCTGAAACCGCTTGAGCGTGGGTCCGACATCGACCCACGCGCGACTGACGCGCAGACTGTCTGCATCCCCGAGTTCCTTGCCCGGCTGCTGGCCGTTCGCTACCGCGGAAAGGAGCACTTTCTGCACGACTTTCGCGGCGGCGCGGGGGGTGAAGCGGAGCAAGGCCAGGGCGTCGCTGACGGGGCATCCCCTGATCAGGTCCACCACTGGGCGCGTTTTCCGGGGGGACATCCGCACGTAGCGCAGCGTGGCTTTTGATTCAGTCATCGCCAGGGTGTTCCTATTTGAGGGCCACGGCTTTTTCGCTCTTGGCGGCCCCGTGCCCCTTGAAGAACCGCGTCGGCGCAAACTCGCCCAGCTTGTGTCCGACCATGTTCTCGGTGACGTAGACCGGAATGAACTTTTTGCCGTTGTGAACGGCCAACGTGTGGCCGATCATTTCGGGCACGATCGTGGAGCGGCGCGACCACGTCTTGAGGATCTTCTTCTCGCCGCCGGCGTTCATGTGCTCGATCCGGCTCATCAAACGAGCATCGACGAACGGGCCTTTGGACACTGAACGGGGCATGGTCGTTTCTTCTGGCCTCGACTACTTCTTCCGCCTGGCGATGATGAACTTCCGGGTCCTCTTGTTCCGTCGGGTCTTGTACCCCTTGGTCTTCTGCCCCCAGGGCGTGACCGGGTGGGGGTTGCCGGGTCCCGATTTTCCTTCGCCGCCACCGTGGGGATGATCCACGGGATTCATGGCAACGCCGCGGACATGAGGCCGCCGCCCCAGCCACCGCACCCGGCCCGCTTTCCCGATCGTGATGTTCTCGTGGTCGGTATTGCCGACCTGGCCGACCGTCGCCTGACAGGTGGCCAGAACCTTCCGCATCTCGCCGGACTTGAGACGGAGCTGGACGTACAGCCCTTCCCGTCCCATCACTTGAGCCGAGGCCCCTGCGCTGCGGATCAACTGCCCGCCCCGTCCGGGTTTGAGTTCCACGTTGTGCACTAGGGTCCCGGTCGGGATCTGCGACAGCGGCAGCGCGTTCCCCACCCGCACCTCCACGTCGGCGCCGGATTGCAACCGGTCTCCGACCCGCAACCCCTCGGGAGCCAGGATGTAGCGCTTGTCCCCGTCGGCATAATGCAGCAACGCGATGCGGGCCGAGCGGTTGGGATCGTACTCGATCGAGCGCACGCGCGCCGGGATCCCTGCCTTCTCGCGCTTGAAGTCGATGCGCCGGTAGAGCCGCTTGTGCCCGCCCCCGTGGTGCCGGACCGAGAGACGCCCTTGGTTGTTTCGGCCGCCGGTGCCTTTGATGTACTCCTGCAAGCGCTTCTCGGGCTTGACGGGGCTCAACTCATCGGTGGTCAGCACCGTCATCTGGCGGCGCCCCGGCGAGGTCGGCCGAAAGGGTTTAATGCCCATTAGACACCTTCGAAGATCTCCAGCTTCTCGCCCGGCTTCAACGTCACGATCGCCTTCTTCCAATCCGGCTTCTTGCCGGCCATCCGTCCGATCCGCCGGATCTTTCCGCCGACGTTCATCACGCTGACTTTCTCGACCTTGACATTCAAGGCGCGCTCGGTCGCCTTCTTGATCTCCACCTTGTTGGCATCGGCCCGCACCAAAAGGCCGATCTTGCGCTGACTTTCCCGCATGTCGGTTAATTTCTCGGTCAGCAAGGGGCGGATGATGACGTCGAACGGCTCGCGGCTCATGCCCAGGCCTCCTCGAGCCTTGCCAGATCCCGCCGGGCGATCAGCACTGTGTCGTGCAGGAGCAGATCCCGGACATTGACCCCTTCCGGCTGGACGACCGTGACCCGCGACAGGTTGGCCGCGGCCCGGCGAAGCCGATCCTGCTCACCCCCGGCCACGATCAACGTCTTCCCCCCGAGGCCCAGCACCTTCAGCATCGCGGCGAGCGACTTGGTTTTGCCATCGGCTGCGGGCAGCTCTTCCAAGACCAGCAAGCCCGCATCCCGGACTTTGACCGACAGCGCCGCACGCACCGCTCCACGCGTCTTCTCTTTGGGGACCGAATACCCGTAGTCGCGAGGGTGTGGCCCGAACACGATCCCACCGTGGCGCCACACGGGTGAGCGGATAGAGCCTGCCCGAGCCCGGCCGGTATGCTTCTGCTTGTACGGCTTCCTCCCGGCCCCGCTGACCATGCTGCGCGTCTTCGTGGAGGCCGATCCCTGCCGACGGTTCGCCGCCTGCATGACGACCACTTCATGGAGGACGGGGGTCTTGACCTCTACCCCGAAGACCTCGGGACGGAGCTCGGCTGCTCCCACCTTCCGCCGGTTCAAGTCGACGATGTCGATCGTGGGCATGGTCCGTGACTCCTTCAGGAGGCCTTCTTCGACTTCTGGATGGCCACCAGGCTGCCACGGGCCCCCGGGACGGCTCCTCGCACAAACAGGAGGTGCTCGTCAGGCCTGACGTCGATGACCTCGAGCGCCTGGGCGGTGACGCGCCTATCCCCCATGTGCCCCGGCAACCGCTTGTTCTTCCAGACCCGCGAGGGCCAGGAGCTGCTGCCGATCGAACCGGGCGCGCGATGGAACATGGACCCGTGCGTCTCCGGACCGCCCGCGAAATGATGCCGCTTCACCACCCCTTGGAACCCCTTTCCCTTGGAGACCCCCACAACGTCCACCAACTCGCCTTTGGCAAACATGCTCACCGTGACGGTCGCGCCGACCTGCGCCTCGCCCGTGGCACTGAATTCACGCACGTGCCGGTACGCAGGCAGATTGGCCTTCGCGAAGTGCCCCTTGACCGGCTTCGACGCCTTCCGGTCCGGCAGTTCCTTGAACGCCAACTGGACAGCGGGGTACCCGTCCCTCTCCTTCGTCTTGACCTGCGAGACGCGACAGGGTCCGGCCTCGATCACCGTGACGGGCACCGTCTTTCCGCCCTCGAGAAAGACCTGGGTCATGCCGAGTTTCTGCCCCAGCAACCCGTTGGTCATAGCTTGATCTCCACGTCCACTCCGGCGGCCAGGTTGAGCTTCATCAAGGCGTCCATCGTTTCGGGTGTGGGCTCCATGATGTCCATGAGTCGCTTGTAGGTGCGGATCTCGAACTGCTCGCGGGACTTCTTGTCCGCGTGGGTTGAGCGCTGCACGGTCCACTTATTGATGCGCGTCGGCAACGGAATCGGGCCGACCACCTTGGCGCCCGTGCGCTTGACGGTCTCGACGATGTCCGCCACAGACTGGTCCAGGATCCGATAGTCAAAGCTCTTGAGTCGGATGCGGATCCGTTGATCAAGCTTGATTGCCATAGCTTGCTGCGGTCCCTTTCCTTACGCCAGGATGGCGGTGACGATGCCGGAGCCGACGGTCTTGCCCCCCTCGCGGATCGCAAAGCGCAGGCCCTGGTCCATCGCGATCGGCGAGATCAGCTCCGCCGTGATCGTGACGTTGTCCCCCGGCATCACCATCTCCACGCCCGCCGGCAGGGCCACCACCCCCGTCACGTCCGTCGTCCGGAAGTAGAACTGCGGCCGATACCCGTTGAAAAACGGCGTGTGCCGCCCCCCCTCCTCCTTCGTCAGCACGTACACCTCGGCCTTGAACTTCGTGTGCGGCGTGATCGTCTTGGGCTTCGCCAGCACCATCCCCCGCTCCACCTCTTCCTTCTTCGTCCCCCGCAAGAGCACC
>VBOF01000125.1 GCA_005877855.1 Nitrospirota bacterium
GGTCCTCTCCCCAAGAAAGACCATGCCTTCTTCATCGCGCAACCGCACGTGCGGGTCGTGCGCTGCCCGACGTTGCTGATGGGCCTTCTGGCTCGTTGGGACCGCGTCGACATTTTTCACGGCTTGAACTTCAAACTGCATGGGTGGGGACGCTTCGGAGGTCTGGTCACCATCTATGACCTTTCCTTGGACCGGCTTCCGAAACCCTCCCGCAAGCTGTTCGGCCAGCGACGCTCGTTCCTGCGTACTAAGCGGACGGCGCTTCGGGCGTCACGGGTCGTCACGATCTCAGCCCACTCGGCTAAAGACATTGTTGAACTCTACGCGGTGCCGCGGGAGCGGATTGCTCTCGTGAGTCCCGCCGTCAGCCCGGAGTTCTATCCGGTCCATGACCCGACGATCACGCAACAGGTGCGGGCCCGCTACGGCATTCGACGGGAGAAGTTCGTACTGTCCGGTGGGGGTGCGGAGCCACGCAAGAACATCGCGCGTCTGGTCGAGGCGTTCGGTCGAACCCAACGGTTGCGAGAGACTATGAACCTCGTGGTGGTCGGCGGCATGGATCGCGGCGCCGAACCGATTCTGGAGGCAGTCCGTCGCGCGCGGTTGGAGGAAGCCGTGATCTCTCCCGGCCACGTGCCGCTGGAGGACCTGCGTGTGCTCTACTCCAGTTGTGCCCTCTTTGCGTTCCCGTCCCTGTATGAGGGGTTCGGGATGCCGGTGCTGGAGGCCATGGCCTGCGGCGCGCCGGTCGTGAGCTCGAATGCCGCGTCGTTGCCCGAGGTGGTCGGTGATGCTGCGCTGCTGGTGAACCCCCTCGATGTCGAAGGACTCACCGCCGCCATGACGCGTGTGGTTGAGGATGCCGGGTTGCGCGAGAGCCTCAAGAGGAAAGGCTCGCTCCGGATCAAAGCCTTCTCCTGGGAGCAATCGGCTCGCGACCTGTTGCGGGTATATCAGGAACTGGAGGACAGTCAAGGGGAGAGGAGAGGCTGATGCGTCTCGTCAGAGGACTGGGTTTTACTTCGCTCGTCGGCGCATTGATGCTGGGCAGCCCATCCAGTCTGTGGGCCGGAAACCTTGTTTTGGAAGCGGAGGTTATGGAAAGCTCAGAGGAGATGGCAATCCCGGGAACTGGATCAGCCCATGTCCGGTCTGCCGTCATTCATCACAGGCATGAGCGGGACCAAGCGGCCTTCTCCGAATGGCTGCGCAGCCATCAGAGCGGTGGGGTGAAATTTGTTGCAAGTGACGGGAGCGCCCATCAGGCCATTCTGTACCGGCTGAAGCATTGTTTCGGGCGTGGGCTGCTGCTGTACACCACTAGCATCTCGCTGCCAGAGAAAGCGGTCATCCGATTAGAGCTGCCGGTGGCGCCATGAAGCGCGCCTTGATCACCGGCATCACCGGGCAGGATGGGTCGTACCTGGCCGAGTTGCTACTGGACAAAGGCTATGAGGTGCACGGCGTCGTCCGGCGGGTGGCGATCGAAGATCCGGAGCACCGGCTCTGGCGCATTCTGCACCAGAAGGACCGCCTCCACCTGCATGCCGCGTCCCTGGAGAGCCTCCCGAGCATCTACCGGGTGTTCCAGGCGGTCACGCCGCATGAGTGCTACCATCTGGCCGCCCAGAGCTTCGTCGCCTATTCGTTCGAGGACGAGTTCTCCACGCTCAATGCGAACATCAACGGCACGCATCATGTACTCGCGGCATTGCGCGACTGCGCGCCGGACTGCCGGTTCTACTTCGCCGCCTCGAGCGAGATGTTCGGCAAGGTGGAAGAGGTCCCGCAGACCGAGCAGACGCCCTTCCACCCCCGGTCCGCTTACGGGATTTCGAAGGTGGCCGGGTTTCATCTGACGCGCAACTATCGGGAGGCCTACGGCATCCGGGCCTCGTCGGGCATCCTGTACAATCACGAGTCGCCGCGCCGGGGGTTCGAGTTCGTCACGCGCAAGGTGACGTCGAATGCCGCGCGGATCAAGCTCGGTTTGGTGAAAGAGGTCCGGCTCGGCAATCTGGACTCGCGCCGCGACTGGGGCCATGCCCGCGAGTACGTGCGGGCCATGTGGCTCATGCTGCAGCAGGACGAGCCGGAAGACTACGTCATCGCCACCGGTGAACAGCACTCGGTGCGAGAGTTCGCTCAGCTGGCCTTTGCGCATCTCGGCCTCGACTACCGCGACCACGTGGTGGTGGACCCCCAGTTCCTGAGACCGGCCGACGTGGAAACCTTGCTGGGTGATGCTTCCAAGGCGAGAAAGAAACTGGGCTGGACGTATGGGGTCACGTTCAAGGGACTGGTCCAGGAGATGGTGGAAGCGGACTTGGCTCGTCTCCAAGGCCGCGCTCATTCCTAATGCTCATGCGTACTCCTGACCGGATTCTGGTCATCAAGCTGCGCTACGTCGGGGATGTGCTCCTGGCGACGCCGGTCTTGAGCCGGCTGCGGGAAAGCTTTCCCAAGGCACACCTCGCCATGCTGGTGAATCCTGGGACGGAAGACGTCGTGCGGGACCATCCTTCGCTCGATGAGGTGCTGGTCCTGGCGCGGGGCGGCCTCGCCCGGCAGTGGCGTTTTGTCCAGGACCTTCGGCGGCGGCGGTTTGATCTGGTGATCGACCTCACCGACGGGGATCGGTCCGCGCTGCTGAGCTGGCTCTGCGGCGCGCCGACTCGGCTTGGCTACAACAGCGAAGGCCGCTGGCGCGGCATCCTCTATACGCAGGTCGTGACCGGCGACCGGTTCAGCATGCACACGGTGCGTTATCACTTGCAAGCGCTGGAGGGGCTAAGCCTGGCAGGCCCACCACCTGCGCCGATCCTCACGGTTGCCCCCGAGGCGCGGCAGGAAGCAGATCGTCTGCTGCGGGAGGCAGGCGTGGACGAAGCGCGGCCGTTCGTCTGTCTGCATCCGGGCGCGCGGTGGTGGTTCAAAGCCTGGCCGGCCGAGCGCTACGCGGCGCTCGCCGATTTGCTCCAGATCGAGGCGCCAGCGCAGGCGCTCTTTCTGGGCGGTGACCAGGAGCGCAGCATCGAACGTCGGATCGCTGACGGCATGAAGACACCGTTTCGCAGCCTGATCGGCAAGACCGGTTTAAGAACACTGGCGGCGGTGCTGGAGCGGGCTGCGCTGATGGTCAGCAACGACAATGGGCCCATGCACATGGCGGCAGCGCTTGGCGTGCCGGTGATCGGCCTGTTCGGGCCCTCGGACCCGGCCGTCTGGGGGCCCTGGGGCGACGGGCACCGCACTTTTTACAAGGGCCTGGATTGTCGAGCCTGCTTTCATCCGGATTGCTTTCGCGGCGAGCAGAATTGCATGCGGCAGATCACGCTTGAGGAGGTGTGGAACGCCGTATCCCAAACCCTTGACGCCTTCCATTTCACCCGGTAGGCTTTCAACTCACCATGCCGAAGCGCGCAGTCATCACTGGAATCACAGGCCAGGACGGATCTTATCTTGCCGAACTGTTGCTCTCCAAGGGCTACCAGGTTCATGGGCTCGTGCGACGCGCGAGCACCTTCAACACCCACCGGATTGATCATATCTACGTGGACCCTCACGCCGCCGGCGCCCGGTTCTTCTTACACTACGGGGACCTCGGGGGCGCCGGCGAGATCGCCAAGTTGATCCAAGAGGTCAAGCCCGACGAGTTGTACCACCTCGCCGCACAGAGCCACG